>CAZANT010000014.1:0-19422 GCA_964486575.1 uncultured Burkholderiaceae bacterium
CCAACACCGCTTGCAGGTTGGTGTACTCCTCGCCAGCCTGCGTTTGCAATGCAGTGACTGCCTCTGCACTCAACCCGAGACGCGACCAAGCCAGGGCATCCATGGTTCGTTGCCCAGCGGTGCACTCGGCATCGGGCGTGTCGACGCCATGCGCCAATGCGTTCGCGGTGTGGACCACATCGATCAGCGAGGCGGGGCCAGCCGGCGGCGGCTGGTGGTGTTTGCCAATGGCCTCGATGATGTCTGGCGTAAAGCGCCAGTGGCGGCTGACCCATTCACCGATCTCTGCATGGCAAATGCCAAGTAACTCCCGCTCGGCCGCGCACGTGGTGAGGCGGTTGTCTTGAGCCCATTGCCTCACCTGTGCCATGGCTTGCGGGCAGTGGTTGTCCAGGACCAAGCGCCCGACGTCGTGTAACAGGCCTGCAGTGAATGCGGCGGCATCGTCCAGGCCGCTGGAGACCGCCAGCTGGCGGGCCGTCACGGCGCAGGCGATCGAGTGCCGCCAAAACTCGGTCATGCCCAGCGGCTTGCCATGCAGTCGTTCAAATTGAAGAGTCACCGTCGCCGCTGTCACCAGGCCGGTGAGTTGCCTCAGCCCGAGGATGTTGATGCCGTCTCGGATCGAGCCAACTTGACCAGACCGACCGTAGAAAGGCGAGTTGGCCAGTTGCAGGACGCGGGCCGTCAGGGCTTGGTCCAAGCCTGCCGTGTTGGCAATGTGGTCGACATTCGCGGTTGGTTGGCGCACCAGCGTGGCGAGTTCCGTCACGACCGCCGGAAAGGAGGGGAGCGACCGGATGCTGGCGGCCAGCACATCGCGGTCAACAGGTGTCAGGCGGGTCCTGGGCATTGGGCAGTGAGAAGGTTGTTGGCTTGGTGAATCAGCCGGCGACTCGGCTGGGCGACCGGTCTTGGAGCACGACCAACACCCCTCGGGCCGCGTCGTTTCCCATGAAACGGGCGCGCAGTTCGAAGGGGTGACCCGAGAGGGTCAGGTTCAATGGCGCTCCGTCGGTGCCGATGCTGGCAGCCAATTCCGTCATGCCGACCTGAAGTACGCGGTGTACTGCTTCCCCCAGCCATTGCGTGTCTGATCCCAGCACACTTTGGGCTTCTGCGTTCAACAACACCACCGTGCCTTGGGGATCGATGCCCAGCGCTGGGACCGGCAGCAGGTCCACGATGTCGCGCGCGACATCCGCTCGTGTCCTTTCCCGGTCGATTTGTGACTGCTGGCTGGTGAGCACCATGCCCAGCCGCTCATTGACCTTCGCCAGCGCCTCGTTCGCCGAGACCACCTCGTGGCTGAGTCGCTTGTTCTCGTCGGCCATTCCCTTTTGGCGGAACGCCTCCCGCACGTGCACCAGCAGCAGCGCGTCGTCCCAGGGTTTGGTCAGGAACCGGTAGATGGCGCCCTCGTTCACCGCGTCGGTGATGGATTGCAGCTCTGTGTAGCCAGACAGAACCATTCGCACCGTGTCTGGGTACAGTTCCTTGGCGCGGCGCAAGAACTCCACGCCGGTCATTCCCGGCATGCGCTGGTCAGAGATCACCACATCCACCTCGTACTCGGCCATTCGCTGCAGGCCTTCGGTACCGCTCGACGCCGTGACAACCCGGTAGCCTTCACGGCGGAACAAACGCATCAAGGCCGACACGATGTTGGGCTCGTCGTCGACCAGCAGCAGCGTGCGCGCCCGTTGGCGTTTGACAAAGTGTTCGGGCAAGCGGAGCAGGTCGCGCGTTGCGCCGAGAGCCGCGCCGTCGACATTGGCGCTGAACATGGGTCCCTGCATGCGGTCGCACCCGTTGGCAACCAGCAAGGTCAGTTGGCCGGGGGTTTCCACACCCTCGGCCAGCACCTTGATCTGCAGGCTGTGGGCCATGTTGATGATGGCCCGGGTCAGTGAGACGTCGCCAGTCGCAGCGGTGACGTCGGGCACGCACGACCGGTGCACTTTGACCACATCGACTGGCAGCCGTCTCAGCAGGCTGAGATTGGAGTAGCCCGATCCGAAGTCGTCCAGCAGAATTTCGGCGCCCATGGCGCGCAGTTGGGCGAGGCGCTGCACCATCTCGGAGGATCCCGTGACCAGGGCTTGCTCACTCACTTCCAACGCCAACTGGTTCGGCTCCAGCTGGTGTACTTTCAGATCGCTCAGAATGTTGTCAACGATGTCGGGCTGCTGCAGTTCCAGGGCCGACAGATTGAGCGACACACGCAGCGGTTGCATGCCGGCTTGGCGGCTTTGGTGCAACTGGGCGAAGGCAGTACGCCGCTGCCACTCACCCAACATCACGACCAAGCCGGTGTGGTGTGCAATCGGCAAGAAGTCCGCTGGGTCCACCTCCCCCAGCTCTCGGCTGTGCCAGCGAAGCAACACCTCGGCCGCCACCGGCTCGCCGGTGTGCAGGTCGGCTTGGAACTGGTACTGCAGGCTTACCTCTCCGCGCTCAACGGCCCGGCGCAGGCCCGATTCGATGGCCAGGCGGCGCAGCGCCTGGGCCCGTGTTTGATCGGTGAATCGCGCCACTGGCCGGGTGTCGCTGGTCATCTCCGTCCGGGCCGTTTGGGCCGCCTGCAGCAAGGCGCCGCCTCCGTCTGCATCGCTCGGATAGGTGGCGACGCCCACGCGGGCTCCCGGTACCACCTCCACGGCGCCGATCCGCTCCGGACGTGCCAGCGCAGTCAGTACCGCTTGCGCGCGGTCAAAGCCGGTGGTGTCGACCGGCAGGCTATCGGGCCCCAGCAGGAGCGCGAATTCTTCATTTGACAAGCGGGCCACGGTGTCGCCTGGTGCAGTCAACGCGGTCAGACGGTTGGCTACAGCCATTGCCAAGGCATCGCCCGCGCCGAAACCCATCACCTGCGTCAGGTGGCGAATTGGCTCGACCTGCACCGAAAGCAGGGTCAAAGGCCGTTTCGCCGTACCGCCAGTGTGGATGGCGGTCTCGATGCTTTTCAGCAGCAAGGAGCGGTTGGCAAGGCCGGTGACCTCGTCCTGGTTCGCGAGAATTTCGATCCGCTGCTCGGCCTCGCGTCGCGCGGTGATGTCTTGCACGGCGCCGACGATGCGTACCGGGTGCTGGTTCTCGAATTCCACCTCGCCGATCACATGCGCCCAGATGTAGCGACCGTTGGCGGTCGTCATCGGAAGCTCCAGGTCCCAACTGTCCCCATGGGAAATGGCCCGCTGGAGGGCCATTTCCAATACCGGGCGATCGGCAGGGGCCAGCAACGCGGCCATGCTGTTGAGCGAGGGTGTGTAGTCGTCTGGCAGGTCGGCCAGCGCATAGATCTGACGGCTCCAGTACACCGAGCCTGTGCGCAGGTCGATGGCCCAACCGCCGACGTTGGCCAGACGGCCCGCCGTGTTCAGCAAAGCCTCACGGGCCGTCAGTGCCAGCTGGAGTTTGCGCGGGCTGCTGATGTCGTGGGCCATTTCATAGAAACCCCGGACCTCGCCCTCGTCCATGTCCGGCAGCAGGTGGACCAAGAAAAAACGCTTGTCCTCCGTTCCGCCCCCCTCAACCATGCGCTCGAAGGTCTGTTGCTCCCCACGGAGTACCGCCTGCACGTAGCCCGCATCGTGGTTCAGGCGCTCAGTGTCGATCACCTCGGCCATCGTTCGCCCGTGCAGCGATTCTGGTGTGAGGCCACAGCCATCGGCGAAAGCCTTGTTGGCAAAGCGGTTGCGCAGCGTGCGGTCCCAGCAACTCACCAGCGATGGCAGACCATCCAGCACATCGCGCATGTCCTTGTGGGTGCGGCGCAGCTGAAGCGCATGGTCGGCCAACACTTGTCCAACCGCACTGAGCTCTCGTTGTTGTTTTCGCACTTGTTCGGTCACATCTGCGACCGAAGCCATCATTTTGTTGACGCCGATACGGTGCAGGTGGAGCGACATGGTGCGCGTTTCGCGACCCCAGGGCACGTTGAATTGCAGCCCATCACAAAGCGTGTCGATTCCAGTCTGCGCCAGCAGGTCGGGTAACTGGGGCAAGTGCGGGCGCAGCACGTCCCACAGGTTGTCAAGGCGGGCATTTGCCGTCAGTGGCATCAGCAGCTGTGCCGCCACCGGCGTCATGAGCTCAACGTCACCCTTCTGGTTGGTGATGACGATGCGCAGCGGCGACTGGTACAGGTAGAGCAGCAGAGACGCATCGGCGTCGTCTGGGACGTGCACCATGGCTTAGTCCGATCGGTTCAACAGGATGTAACCGCGCCGGTGTTCCGGGTCCCACAGCAGCCGCAACTTGACGGCAGTGGGGCGCATGCGCCAGGTCAGTACATAGGGCATGCACTCGTCCAAGCGGGTCTGGCCGACTTTGGCGTCCTCGAACTTTTGCGCCACCATGAAGTTGTTCATGCACTGCGCCACTTGGGTGAACACGTGGTGGCCCAGCACTTTCTGGCGGGTCAATCCGGTGTTGTCACATTCGTACCTGTTGTAGCGGTCGACGTGGAAATTCTCGGTAAAGCCAATCACGCCAAAAGGCTGATGGTCCAGCGCGTCGTTGTCCTGGGGATGCAGCTGGGACACCAGATCCGGTTGATCCCAGGAGAGAAGCGGGGGCGTGTCGCGGACCATGCGTATTTCCGAAAAGTGGGCGCAGTTTTCGCAAACCGCGGTGGTTTGCGCCTGTCAGCTTCTTTTCGGCGCTTTGAAACCGAAATGTAGGCGCCAGGTTCCGTTGGCGGCTCAGCCTGGATCGTGCGTGGCGAGCAGGCGGCCTGGGTTCATCAGGTTTTGGGGGTCCAGCGCGGCTTTGATCGCCCGCATCATCGCCAGCGCGGCGGGCGGTTTGTAATGCGCCAGTTCGTTCACCTTTAACGCGCCAACGCCATGTTCGGCCGAAAAGCTGCCACCATGTCGGGCCACAGCGTCATAGACCAGGGCGTTCACACGGGCTTCGTGCCGTTGAAGGAAGTCCGCTGCCGCCACCCCCGGCGGCGCCTGCACGTTGTAGTGAAGGTTGCCGTCCCCCAGGTGGCCGAAGTTCACCAGCCGAACATCAGGAATGTGCTGGGTGAGCAGGGCGTCGGTCTCGGCGCAAAACGCCGGGATGCGAGAGATAGGCAGCGCAATGTCGTGTTTGATGTTCAGGCCTTCCTGGGCCTGTGCCAGCGGAATACTTTCGCGGATGTGCCAGAGCTGACGTGCCTGGACCAGACTGTCGGCCACCACCGCGTCGGCGATGCAGCCATCGGCCAGGGCGGCTTCCAGCAGGCTTTCAAATCGGGCGCGGGCGTGCGCTTCGGACTCGCTGTCGCTGGCTTCGACCAAGACGCAATACGGGTGATGGGTGAACAGCGGCACACGCAGTGTGGGAAAGTGGCGGTCAACGAGGTGCAGCGCGTATTGACCCATCGCTTCAAAACCGGTGAGTTGGGAGCCAAGCTGGCGTTGCGCCAGGCCCAACAACGCCACGGCCGCGTCGAGCGAGGGCAGGGCCGCCCATGCGGTGAGTTGGGCGGCGGGCTTGGGGAACAGCTTCAGCGTGGCGGCGGTAACGATGCCCAGCGTGCCTTCGCTGCCGATGAACATCTGTTTCAGGTCGTAGCCGGTGTTGTCTTTGCGGAGGCCAGACAGACCGTGCCAGACCTCGCCTTGTGCGGTCACCACCTCCAGCCCGAGGCACAGTTCCCGGGCGTTCCCATAGCGCAGCACCTGGGTGCCGCCGGCATTGGTGGCCAGGTTACCGCCAATGGTGCAACTGCCTTCAGCGGCCAGACTCAGCGGAAACAGCAGGCCAGCGTCGTCGGCGGCTTGCTGGACGGTCTGCAGGATGCAGCCGGCCTCGGCGGTGAGGGTCAGGTTGGCGGTGTCGATGGCCCGCACGGCGTTCATGCGTTGCAGGCTGAGCACGATTTGCGTGCCGCTGGCGTCGGGTGTCCCCCCGCCCACCAACCCGGTATGGCCCCCCTGCGGTACGATGCTGACACCGGCGGCAGCGCAGGCGCGCACCACGGCTGCTACCTCGTTGGTAGCGCTTGGATGGACAACGGCGAGGGCTCGGCCGCGATATCGCTTTCGCCAGTCAACTTCCCACGCACTCAGGTCGCCCTCCGTGCGCATGTGGGCGCCGCCCACAATCTGGCGCAAGGTGTCCAGCAACGCACCCATGCGGTCTCAGGGGGTGGGTGACCAGCCCGCCGCGCGAGCGTTGCGCAGCCGGATGCGCACGTGCATTGCACAGGCTGTGAACAAACACAGGCACAGCACGACCTCCAGCATGGCCAGGTAATTGCTGGGTGGCAGGTCGCCGTACGCCCGCATCACCCCTTCGGTGAAATAAAGCCAGATCAGCAGGCTGACCCAGCGGTAGGTGTACATGCGGTTCTTCAGCAAACCAGCCAACGGAATGCACAGCGGGAGCACCTTGAGCGCCAGCAGCGAGCCGCCCGGTCGTACAGGCGCCAGCACCATTTCCCAGGCAAGGCCGAGCACGATCAGGCCAATCAGGCTGCCGACCGCAAGCCAACGGGTCAGGTCTACGGCGGGGCTGGCGGCAACGGGGAGGGATGTGTCGTTCATGGCGATGGCATCATAGCTGCGATGACGATACCCCCGCACTGGAAAGAGCGCCTCGCCGACCTGCTACAAGACCTGTCGCGCCAGTTGGCCAATTTCCCCTGGAAAACCACATTACTGACGCTGTACGAGCGTTTCCGGGAAGACCGGCTGGGCCTGACTGCCAGCAGCCTGACCTTCACCACCAGCATTGCCTTGGTGCCATTTTTCACCGTCGCTCTGGCGCTGTTCACGGCCTTCCCGATTTTTGCCAAGGTACAGGTCACCTTGCAGGACTGGCTGATTCAGAGCCTGATTCCCGACAACATCGCCCGCCAGGTGCTGGGTTACCTCACGCAATTTGCCGGCAAGGCCAGCAAACTCGGCGCCGCAGGCCTGGCGATTTTGCTGGTCACCGCGCTGGCGCTGATCCTCACCATCGACAAAACCCTCAACAGCATCTGGCGGGTACGCAAGCAGCGGCCGCTGCCCCAGCGTGTGCTGATTTACTGGGCTGCCATCACTCTGGGGCCGCTGGTGATGGGCGGCAGCCTGGCAATCACCTCGTACGCCATTTCTGCTTCGCGCGGCATTGTCGGGGTGTTGCCGGGCGGGGTGCGTTTCCTGCTGGATGTGGCCGAGTTCATGCTCTTGGCTGGGGGTCTGGCTGCGCTCTACCGCTATGTGCCCAACACCTATGTGAAATGGGGCCACGCCTGGGTGGGCGGCCTGTTTGTGTCCACTGGCATCGAACTGGCGAAGAAGCTGCTGGCCGTCTACCTCAGCTCGGTGCCCACCTATTCGGCGGTGTACGGTACGTTTGCCACCTTGCCGATCTTGCTGGTGTGGATTTACCTGGCCTGGGTGATCGTGCTGCTGGGTGCGGTGGTTACCGCCTACCTGCCGATGTTGCTGGCTGGCGTGGTGCGGCGGGGAACGGGCCACGGCTGGCAGTTTCAGCTGGCAGTCGAGGTGTTACAGCAACTGCATACGACCCGCAACCAGCCGCAACGCGGCCTGAATTTGACGCAGCTGGTGCAGGGCCTGCAGGTGGATGCCCTGCAACTGGAGCCGGTGCTCGACACCCTGACTGCCCTGGACTGGGTGCAGCAGCTCAACGAGGCCGACACCACCGACGACGCCCGCTACGTCCTGCTGGCCGAGCCTGAAACCACCCCGCTGGCCCCGCTGGCAGAACGTTTGCTGCTGCAACCGGGTGCTTCGGTGAAGAAAATGTGGCAAAACAGCCGTTTGCCGGCGCTTTTCCTCAAAGACGCGCTATAAAAAATGTAGCTTCTGGAGCGGACTTCAGAATGCGATACGGCCCATCCAAATGTCGCGGTACATGACCCAGTCGCCCATAAAACTGTAGAGCGGGCGCTTGAACGACGCGGGTCGGTTCTTCTCAAACACGAAATGGCCCAGCCACGCGAAACCGTAGCCACACAGCAGGCCGTACAGCACAAACGCCGGCTCACGCAGGGCCAGTGCTGCACCCAGACACGCCAGCGCGAGCGTCGAACCCACGAAGTGCAGGCGGCGGCAGGTGCGGTTGTTGTGCTCACTCAGGTAGAACGGATAGAACTCGGCAAAGGTCTTGAAGTTTTGGGCGGTGGGGGCTTGCATGGCGTTTCCAATTGGGAGGCGTCAGGGTTTGAGGAAGCGGGTCAACGCAAACAGCACGCCATCGGGCGCTTCGGTCATCAGAGAATGGCCAGCCGGCAGCGTCACTACCTGACCCTCGCGCGCCCGCGCGACCAGCGACTGCGCAGCCTTGGGCGGGGTCATCTGGTCGTTTTCTCCCAGGACAAACAGCACCGGGCAGCTCACCTCGGCCATGGCCGCGTCGCCATTACGGTAACCGTCGCAGGCCTTGAAGCCGATGTGGAACACATTGGCCTCCGAGTTACTGGCCAGCACCCGGCGCATCAGTGCGCGCGAGCCGCCATAGAGCCAGGTGCCCGGGCCGAGTGTCGACGGCGGCGGAGCCAATGTCGAGTGGGAAAAGGTGTTGACCATGTCGATCGCCTTCATCGGTGCACTGACCGAACTCTCCAGCAACGCGGGCGACACCCGCATTGGGAAGGCGGTGCCCACCATCACCAGGTGGCTGACGCGCCCGGGCGCTCGGGCAGCCGTTTCCACCGCGATCAGCGAGCCAAAGCTGTGACCCACCAGGGCGGCTTTGTCCAATCCCATGGCGTCCAGCAGTTCCATGACCCACAGGGCTCCTTCTTCCACGCTGGTCGGTGGGGCACCCGCGCTTCTGCCCTGGCCGGGCAAATCAATCGCCAGCACATTCCAGCCGTGGTGGGCGAGGTAGCGGCTTTGGAGAATCCACACACTGTGGTCGTTCAGCACGCCGTGGATAAACACCACCGTTGGCTTGCTTGCATCGAAGTGCTTGCCACCGGTGTAGGCGTAAAGCGCGTGGCCGTTGACGGTGATGTTCATGCCGCGTTCCCCGCCATTTTCTCTGCTGCCTTCAAGGCCCGTTTCAGGTCGTCAATCAGGTCGGCCGGGTCTTCCAGTCCAATCGACAGGCGGATCGTTCCCTGCGAAATGCCGGCGCCCGCCAGCGCCTCGTCGCTCATTCGGAAATGGGTGGTGCTGGCCGGATGGATCACCAAGCTGCGGCAGTCACCCACGTTGGCGAGGTGGCTAAAGACCTTGAGCGTTTCAATGAACTTCTTGCCTTGATCGCGGTTGCCTTTGATGTCAAAGCTGAACACCGAGCCCGCGCCTTTGGGCAGCAGCTTCTGCGCCAGCGCGTGACTGGGGTGGCTGTCCAGCAGCGGGTGGCCAACGCGGCTGACAAAGGGCTGGCTGGCAAGAAACTCCACCACCTTGGCCGTGTTCTCCATGTGCCGTGCCATGCGCAAGGGCAGCGTTTCAATGCCCTGCAAAATCAACCACGCGGTGTGGGGGCTCATGCAGGCGCCGAAGTCGCGCAGCCCCTCGCGGCGCGCGCGCAACAAGAAGGCGCCGACCGTGCTTTCCTCGCTGAACACCATGTTGTGGAAGCCGTCGTAGGCCGCCGTCAGCTCCGCGAACTTGCCTGCGGCGCGCGGGCCATCCCAGTCGAAACTGCCGCCATCCACCACGATGCCGCCGATCACCGTGCCGTGGCCGCTAAGGAATTTGGTGGCCGAGTGGTAGACGAGGTCCGCGCCATGGTCCAGCGGCTTCATCAACCAGGGGGAGGTGAGGGTGGAGTCCACCAGCAGCGGTAGGCCCGCGTCGTGGGCGATGGCGCTCACGGTAGGAATGTCCAGTACGTCAAGACCTGGGTTGCCCACGGTTTCACCAAACAGCAATTTGGTGTTGGGGCGAATGGCAGCGCGCCAGCCGTCAAGGTCGTTGGGTTTCACGAAAGTGGTGTCAATGCCGAAGCGGCGCATCGTGTAGTGCAGCAGGTTCTGAGACCCACCGTAGAGCGCGGTGCTGGCAACAATGTGGCTTCCCGCACCCATCAGCGTGGCAATGCTCAGGTGCAGTGCGGCCTGACCGCTGGCCGTGGCAATCGCACCAATGCCCCCTTCCAGCGCCGCCACCCGTTGCTCCAGAACGGCGTTGGTCGGGTTGCTGATGCGGCTGTAAACGTGACCGGAGCGCTCCAGGTTGAAGAGCGCTGCGGCATGGTCGCTCGACTCAAACACGAACGAGGTGGTGAGGTGGATGGGTACCGCGCGGGCACCGGTGGTGGGGTCGGGGGCGGCACCCGCATGCAGGGCCAGAGTGTCAAAACCAGGGTCGGAATAACCGGGCATCCATGTCTCCAGAATCGGGGCTGGCCAGGGGCGGTCGGCGGGTACTTGACCTGCTCGCCCAACCGGCGTTGAATGAGTGACATTGTGGGCTATATTTCAGACACAAGCCGCTGCTGCAGCCGCGCAAGGGGCCAGCCATATTCACAGGGAGAACACCATGAAAGTCGCCGATATCATGCGGGTCAAGGGCGGAACGCTCTACACCATTGCGCCCGATGAAAGTCTGCAGAAGGCGGTGCAAACCATGGCCCAGATGGACATTGGTTCGCTGGCTGTCATGGAGCACGGTGACCTGATCGGCATGTTGACCTTCCGCGAGGTGATTCACACCGTGGCCAAAACCGGCGGCTCGCTGGGCAATGCGACGGTGCGGGGCGTGATGGACGATGCGCCCATGACCTGTACGCCTGAAACCGAACTCGATGAGGTTCGCCCAATGATGCTGCAGCGCCACACCCGCTACATGCCGGTGATGGACAACAAGATGCTGATGGGCGTGATCAGCTTCTACGATGTGGCACGCGCGGTGGTGGACAGCCAGAACTTTGAGAACAAGATGCTCAAGGCCTACATCCGCGACTGGCCGTCAGAGGAAAACGCTCCCAACGCCTGAGAACGCTCAACGGGGTGGTGGCAAAGGTTCGCCTCGGACACGGCGTCCCAGCCACTGCAGTGCAGGGCCGATGTCCGGGCGTCGGCCTGCGGCGATGGGGGTTATAGCCCGAAAACCATCGCCTTGCCGTTGCGCCACCTCAAAACTGAAGGTGTAGTAAGGCTCCTGGCCCATGCGCAGGTCGGTGATCAACAGCCGGCCCTGTTGCTCGCTGAGTTTGTAGAACCCCCGACTGAAAGCCGCGATTCGCTCGGCTCCTGCGTTGCCGCGGGCCACCGGAGCCAGAGACGCGCCGTTCGGAAAAGCATCAAAGGTGACCGAGGTGCTGGGGTCTGTGAGGGCATAAAAACCCTCGAGGAAGTGGTCGGGCGTGATCGCGACGATGCGCCAAGCCACCGTATTGAACGGCGTGGGCGTGACCAACAAGCGCTCTGGCTGCACGCCTTGGGCCGCCAGAGCGGCCAGGGCAATGCCCGTCACGTGGTGTTGTGCCCAAGCGCTCCATGCGAGGTAGCCGGTGCTGAGCACCAGGCCGCCGGTGTTCCAACGCAGTGCACGCGGAAGTGTGGTGGACAGGGCCACAACCACACCCACCAGCAAAGGCAGGGTGTAGAGCGGGTCGATGATGAACATGCTGCCCAGGCCCAGGGGCTCGCTGCTGAAGGGGCGCAACAGTTGGGTGCCGTAGACCGTGGTCCAGTCAAGCAGGGGGTGGGTGACCAGGGCCAGCCATACCGCCAGCCACCAGCGCCTGAACAGGGTTGTCTCCTTGTTCAACCAGGCAATGGCAGCCGCAAGCAGCGGTGCGACCAACGTAAGGTAGAACAGCGCATGGCTTTCGGCACGGTGCAGTGTCATGTTGCGCACCGCGTCGCCGTGGTCGATGAAGGCGTCGAGGTCGGGCAGGGTGCCGCAGATGCCGCCCCAGAGTGCGGCTTTCCAGAGGGCGGTGCGCCGGCCCATGACGGCGATGCCGACGGCCGCGCCCAAAACCAGTTGAGAGAGGGAGTCCATGGTGGTGCCGAGTCAGGTGGTCGCCATGATCGCATGGCGGCCTGCACCGGAGGACGTCAGCCTGCGCTGGCGTGGATCACTTCCCGCACCCGGGGGTAGATTTGCTGGTTCCACTTGCGGCCGCTGAACACGCCATAGTGACCCACACCCACCTGGACGTGGTGGGTCTTCATGTAGGGGCGAATGCTGCTGCACAGGTCTTGTGCGGCGACGGTCTGGCCGACCGAGCAGATGTCATCGCGTTCGCCTTCCACTGTCAGGAGCGCGGTGCGACGGATGGCCGCTGGATTGACCACACGGCCACGGTAACTGAGCTTGCCCAGGGGCAGATCATAGGTTTGGAAGACCTTTTGCACCGTTTCCAGGTAAAACTCGGCGGGCAGGTCGTTCACTGCCAGGTACTCGTCGTAAAAAACGCGGATCACATCGGCCTTGGCGGTGTCGCCTTCCACCAGGTGTTGGTAGAGGTTACGAAACTGCTGTTTGTGGCGCTCCAGGTTCATGCTTAAAAACGCGCTGAGCTGCACAAAACCGGGATACACGCGGCGCATGTGGCCGGCGTGTGGCAGCGGCACATGGCTGATGAGGTTCTTCTCAAACCACTCGATGGGCTTGCTGTTGGCCAGCTCGTTCACGCCCGTGGGGTTCACGCGGCAGTCCACCGGGCCGGCCATCAGGGTCAGGCTGCGGGGTGTGGCTGGGTGGTCGTCTTCTGCCATGAGTGCGGTGGCGGCAAGTGCGGCCACGCAGGGCTGACAGACCGCCACAACATGGGCTCCGGGGCCCACGGCGGCGAGGTAGCGCATCATGTGTTCAATGTAATCGTCGAGCCCGAAAGCGCCCTCGCGCAGGTGTACATCGCGGGCGTTGTGCCAATCGGTGATGTAGACGTCGTGGTCCTGCAGCAAGGTGCGGGCGGTCTCGCGCAGCAGGGTGGCGAAATGGCCAGAGAGCGGCGCCACCAGAAGCACGGGAGGCTGTCCGCTGACGCCTTCTTTTTTGAAGTGAAGCAGTGTGCCAAAGGGCAGGCTCAGCGTTTTTTCTTCCGTGACCGGACAAGTGTCGTCGCCCAGGGGGACGCTTGTGATGCCGTACGCGGGGCGCGAATGGGTCAGACGCATCCGCGACAGCACTTCGCAGGCGGCCGACACCTTGCGCAGCATGGAGCCCTCGGTCTGTCGCAACCACAGGCTGGCGCTCGTGGCTTGGGCCAACAAACGCATGGGTGACATCAGGTCTGACTGCAGTTGGTAGGCGTGGTAGAGCATGGGCTTTCGGGTGTCCGTGGTTGGGGTGGTAAGCCCCGGTACCGTGAGTGCAGGCAAGTTATGGGCCAGCGTGCACCGGACTGGCACAACCCTTGCTCAAAATTGTGCACAACTCACAGGACAACACCATGGCCACCAAAGCCGTTCTCACCATCAGCAGCAAGAACTATGGCGCTTGGGCGCTGCGTGGCTGGTTGATGGCCAAGCTGGCGGGTCTGCCATTCACGGAAAAGGTGATTCCACCCGACGATCCGGCCATGAAGGCCGAGATGCTGCTGCTGGCGCCGTCCATGTTGGTGCCTTCGCTGCTGCACAACGGCATCAAGGTTTGGGACACCCTGGCGATTGGGGAGTATCTGAACGAAGTCAAGCCCAAGGCCGGGCTATTACCTGCCGATCCCAAGGCCCGCGCCCATTGCCGGGCCATCTGCGGTGAAATGCACTTCGGCTTCAGCACCCTGCGCGGCGCGTTGCCGATGAACATCAAGGCGCACTTTCCCAACTTCAAGATTTGGTCCCGTGCCCAGGCCGACATCGACCGCGTGGTCGCCATCTGGAAAGAGTGTTTCGCAAGTTACGGCGGCCCGTATCTGTTCGGCAAACAACCGACCCTGGCCGACGCGATGTACGCTCCAGTCGTGACCCGTTTCACCACCTACGACGTACCACTGGACGCCGACTGCGTAGCCTACTGCCAGCGCATTCTGGCGATGCCGGCAATGCAGGAATGGATCGCCGCGGCCAAGCTAGAGCCCGACGAAATCGACGAGCTTGACGCCGAGTTTTGACGATCACCCCATGGCGGCTTGCGGCCGCCTCCCCTCAGGGGGCGACACCTGCAGCCTGGCGAAGCCGGTTCTGCGGTGGCTTTGACAAGGTCCGGCGTTCAAACTTTCCAAGGAGAAGGGGAGGGGATCGCACACACCGGGGGCACGTCCACGGTGGTGAAATCTGCCGGCGAGACGATTTCCAGATACTCCATGTCGGGCGAGTAGTCGAACAGGTAGTGTCGGATGCCGGGGCGTTGGTGCACCACATCGCCGGCACTCACCAGCGTTTCCTGGTCCTCGTACATGAATTTGGCCCAGCCCTTGACCATGATGACGATCTGGAACTCCGCCTCATGCCGGTGCCACCCCGTGCCCGTTTCCGGTGCCATGTTGGCTTTGACAAGGTGCGCGATCACCTTGCCGTTGGTGGCGGCCGCGATGCCAAGGTCGCGGTAGAGGAAAAAATCACGCAATCCGCCAGACACGTAGTCGGTGTCGCCGGGTTTGACGTGCGAGAACTTGGTCGTTGTGCGATCCAGCATGGGCTCTCCTTCAGCAGACGGTAATGCTGCACCGCAGCGTCAAGCATGAAACGTTCCAAAGTCGATGCACCGGTCTGGGATAATCGCTGCCATGAGCGGCAACACCTTTGGAACACTTTTCGCGGTCACCAACTTCGGTGAGTCGCACGGCCCGGCCATCGGCTGCGTCATTGACGGCTGCCCCCCTGGCCTGGCGCTGAGCGAGGCCGACATTCAGGGCGACCTTGACCGCCGCCGGCCCGGCACCAGCCGCCACGTGACCCAGCGCAACGAACCCGATGCGGTGGAGATCCTCTCCGGTGTTTACCAAGGGCTGACCACGGGCACGCCCATTTGCCTGGTGATCAAGAACACCGACCAGCGAAGCAAAGACTACGGCGACATCGTCCAAAGCTTTCGCCCCGGCCACGCCGACTACACCTACTTCCACAAGTACGGCATCCGCGACCCGCGCGGGGGAGGCCGCTCGTCTGCCCGTTTGACCGCGCCCATGGTGGCCGCCGGGGCGGTGGCCAAGAAGTGGCTTGCCGAGAAGTTTGGTACCCGATTCCGTGGCTGCATGACGCAGATCGGCGACGCGGTGATTCCATTCGAGTCCTGGGACCACGTGTCCCACAACCCGTTTTTCGCCCCTGTGGCCGACGTGTCGGCTCTAGAGGCTTACATGGACGCGCTGCGCAAGGCCGGCGACTCTTGCGGCGCGCGCATCCGCGTGACCGCCAGCAACATGCCGGTCGGGCTGGGACAGCCACTGTTCGACAAACTCGACGCCGACATCGCCTTCGCGATGATGGGCATCAACGCGGTCAAGGGTGTGGAGATTGGCGCGGGCTTTGCCAGCGTCGCGCAGCGGGGTACCACCCACGGCGACTCGCTGTCGCCCGCAGGTTTTCGCAGCAACAATGCGGGCGGAGTGCTCGGTGGCATCAGCACCGGGCAAGACCTGGAGGTGTCGATCGCGATCAAACCGACCAGTTCCATCATCACCCCTCGCGAAACCATCGACACCACCGGCCAGAGCACCGAAATCGTCACCAAAGGCCGGCACGACCCGTGCGTGGGCATCCGCGCCACGCCGATCGCCGAAGCCATGCTGGCGCTGGTGGTGATGGAGCACGCGCTGCAGCACCGCGCCCAGTGCGGTGACGTGGCCTTGCCGGTGTCACCCATCCCCGCTGCCGCGCAACGCTGACATGGCAGCCGAACCGGCGGCCGCCAGCCGCCGCCAGTTGCTGCCGTTCGCGGCGCTGTCGGCGAGCTACTTCGCACACATCGGCTTCTTCAACCCCTACCTGCCGCTCTGGCTGAAAGACCTCGGCTTTGGCATCGTGGCCATTGGCCTGCTGACTTCGGTGCAGTCGGCCACCCGGCTGTTTGCGCCATACGGCTGGGGCGCGCTGAGCGACCACACCGGTGAGCGCGTCAAGTTGTTGCGCTACGGTGCCAGTGTGGCCCTTCTGTTTTCTCTGGCGTTGTGGTTTGAACTCGGTCCGGTGGCTTTGGCCCTGGTGCTGCTGCTGATGTTCACCCACACCAGTGCCATGATGCCCATGAGCGAGGCCGCGCTGGCGCACCTGGTGAGCCAGGGCGGGGCCTTTGATGCGCGGCGTTACGGGCGGGTGCGGTTGTGGGGCTCGCTGGGTTTTCTGGTCACCGTGTTCGCGGCCGGTGCCTGGTTTGAGCATTTCGGCATGGTGCATTTCCCGCACTGGACGGCGTTGACCTTGTTGGCCGTGACCGCCAGCGTCTGGCTGCTGCCCGACCTCAAGGAACCTGCAGCGGGCAGCACCGGCACGCCCCCACAGGGGTTGGCCATCGGACCGGTGCTGCACCAGCCCGCAGTGAGGTGGCTGTTTGCATCGGCGTTTTTCCACGTGCTGGCGCACATCGGCATCTACGTTTTCTTTTCGCTGTACTTGGATGCGCTGGGTTACAGCAAAACCATGATTGGTGTGCTCTGGGCGGTTTCCGTGGTGGTGGAGATTGGCTGGTTTTTTACCCAGAGCCGCTGGCTGCCCCGGTTGCGCCTGTCGGCCTGGCTGGTCGTGTGCGCAGCGGCCATGGTGCTGCGCATGGGGCTCACCGTGGGCTGGGCTGATGTGTTGTGGGTGCTCCTGCTGGCTCAGGCGTTGCACGCGCTGACCTTTGCCGCCCACCACACCGCCTGCATTGCGCTGCTGTCGCACCATTTTCCAGGCCGGTTGCGCGGGCGCGGGCAAGCGCTGTACACAGTGGTGGCTTATGGCCTTCCGGGGGTCTTGGGCGGGACGGTCGGTGGGCTGCTAAGCCAGCGGTTCGGGCTGGTGTCGGTGTTCTGGGCTTCGCTGCTGGTGAGCGTCGCCGCCACCGGCTGTGCCTGGCAGGTTTGGCGTCAACAAGTCGAGCCGCCGGCGGTTTAGCGCAGCCAGGGCCGGAAGCCAGTCACCAGCGCCGTGGCCAGCAGCACGAGAGCGCCCCCAGCGTAGATGCCGGTTCCCAGAGACTCGCCGAGAAACAGCCAGCCCCACAGCACCCCAAACACAGGGATCATGAAGGCCGGGCTCAGCGCTGCCACTGGGGTGAGCTGGCGGATCAGCCGCAGGTGCATCCAGTACGCCAGCCCTGACGCCACGATGCCCAGCACCGCCGTGGCCGCCAGTGCCAACGGCGTGAACTGCGCCTGCGACCAGCCCCAGGCGCCACCCGGCATCACCATGGCGAACGCCAGCACATGGATGCTGGCCGCTATCGCCAACGGTGGCATGCGGCTGGTTGCGCGTTTCATCAGCGGCAAACACAGGCCATAACAGGCGGCGGCCATGGTGCAGGCCAGCGCGGCCAGCACCACGTCCAAGGTCGGAACCACCGGACCCAAGCGCACGATCAGGGCCACGCCAGCAAAGCCGCAGACGCAGCCCACGAGCTTGGCCGGACTCAACGTGTCTTCCTTCAGCCAGGCCGATGCCACGGTACCGAACAGCACCGAGGTGCAGTTGAGCAGCGCGCTGTAGCCGGCGGGCAGCCGCAGCGCCGCCCAGGCGTACAGGCTAAAAGGCAGGGCGACTGACAGCACCCCCAGCATCGCGATTTCGCGCCAGTGACCTCGCGGCCACTGTTCCTTGAGAGCGACCATCAGCAAGGCGAGCGTTGCCGTGGCCAGCCCAATGCGCAGCAAAGCCAGCACGTTGGGGCCAAGCACAGGGCTGGCGATCCGGATGAACATGAACGACGCGCCCCACAGCGCCGACAGCAGCATGAGTTGGGCGAGTTGGCGGGCAGTCACCGCGGGATTGTGGCGCAGTACCGGACCGTGGTCGGTCAGCTTCGGGACCAAATAGCTCTGTTTTTTGTAGCTGTACCGCGAAGTCTCACTAAGGCTAAAGACATAAAAGGCATAAAATTTTGCTATCTGTTTCGCCAACAGGCTGCCGATTGCCAATTTTGCTACCCTAAGGGCACCACTTCCTGAGCCATGCGATGACCACCGCCGCCACTGTTTTTGTTTTGAACGGCCCCAACCTCAACCTGCTCGGGACCCGCGAGCCGCAGGTCTATGGCTCCGCGACCCTGGCCGACGTCGAGGCGCTGTGCGCCGAGGCCTGTGCGCAACACGGGCTGGCGCTGACATTTCGCCAAAGCAACCACGAAGGCGAATTGGTGGACTGGATCCACGAGGCCGGCCGAGCCCAGGCGGCCGGCACGCTCGCTGGTGTGGTGCTCAACGCGGGCGCGTACACCCACACCAGCGTGGCGCTGCACGACGCGATCAAGGGCACCGGCGTCACGCTGGTGGAATTGCACATCTCCAATGTCCATGCCCGCGAAGCGTTTCGCCACCACTCCTATATTGCGCCGGTGGCCAGGGCGGTGATTGCCGGCATGGGTGTTCGCGGCTATGCGCTGGCCATCGCCGGCTTGGCGGCGCTGGCCCCGACCTGAGCCTCCCCCATGCAACGGCCGCTGGTCAACGTGCTGGAGGTGGAGCTCACCGCCATCCGTGCGCAGGGCGCCGGTGGCCAGCATGTCAACAAGGTGTCGAGTGCGGTTCACCTGCGTTTCGATGTGCCCGCTTCGTCCCTGCCCGACGACGTGAAGACCCGCCTGCTAGCGTTGGCCGACGGCCGACTCACCCAAGACGGGGTCCTGGTGCTCAAGGCCCAGCAACACCGCAGCCGCGAGATGAACCGGCTGGACGCGCTCACTCGGCTGCAGGCGCTGGTGGACAGCGTTGCGGTTCCCCCGCGCCAGCGGCGTGCCACCCGCCCCACCTACGCCTCCAAGGTGCGCCGTCTCGAAGGCAAGCGCCAGCGCAGTGACGTGAAGGCTGGCCGTGGCCGCCATGCGGGCGGTGACTGACAACCGACATCCGAAAGAAAACCATGACCCAGCCTAGCACCCCAGTGCGCATTGATTTTGTGTCCGACGTGTCGTGTCCCTGGTGCGCGGTGGGCCTGGGTGCGCTGCAACAGGCGCTGGCCACCGTCGGCGATGCGCTGACCGTCGAACTGCACTTTCAGCCATTCGAGCTGAACCCGCAGATGCCGCCTGGAGGTCAAGACATCACCGAGCACCTGACCCAGAAGTACGGCAGCACAGCCGAGCAGCAAGCCGCCATCCGCGAGACCATCCGGCAGCGCGGCGCCGAGGTCGGCTTCACCTTCCGGCCAGAGGGCCGTGGCCGCATTTACAACACCTTCAACGCCCACCGTCTGCTGCACTGGGCCGACGCAGAGGGCCAACCTGGCCAGCAGTCCGCACTGAAGCAGGCGCTGCTCAAAGCCTATTTCACCGATGGCCAGAGCCCCGAGTCGCACGACACCTTGCTTAAGGCGGTGAACGATGCGGGTCTGGATGCCGCCCGCGCCCGCGAGGTGCTGGACAGCTCCGAGTTCACCGCCGAGGTGCGGGCCGCGCAGCAGCGCTACCTGAACGCCGGCATCCATTCGGT
>CAZANT010000015.1:0-18792 GCA_964486575.1 uncultured Burkholderiaceae bacterium
GCCCTGACCCAAGATGAGGTCGATGCCCTTCTCGCAGGGGTGAACGGAGAACCAGACGCCGCGGTCAGTTCCCCGGTGGACGCCTCGGGAGTTCGTCAGTACGACCTCTCAAGTCAGGAGCGCATTGTGCGTGGCCGCATGCCCACGCTGGAAATCGTGCACGAGCGGTTTGCGCGCAACTTCCGAATCGGGCTTTTCAATTTTATGCGCCGCAGCCCAGACATTTCGGTTGGGCCAGTGAAAGTACAAAAGTACAGCGCCTTCCTGCGCAACATCGTGGTGCCCACCAGCATCAACATCATGCACATCCGCCCGCTGCGGGGGTCTGGTTTGTTGATTTGTGATCCGGTATTGGTGTTCAGCATCATTGATAACCTGTTCGGCGGCAATGGCAGCAACCACGTGCGCGTCGAGGGGCGGGAATTCTCCCCCACCGAACAACGAATCATTTTGCGCCTGGTGGAGGTGATTGCACAGGAATACACCAAAGCGTGGTCCACCATCTATCCGATCACCCTGGAGTACGCCCGGTCGGAGATGCACACGCAGTTCGCCAACGTGGCAACGCCTTCTGAGATCGTTGTCACCGCCACCTTCCGCATTGAAATAGGTGAAGGCGGCGGTGACCTGCATATTTGCATTCCTTATTCAACCTTTGAACCGATCCGCGAGACGCTTTATTCGCCCTTGCAGGGCGACCAGGCTGAACCCGATCGCCGCTGGGTCACGCTGCTGACCCAGCAAATCAAGTCGGCCACGGTGGAATTGACAGCAGAGCTGGCACAACAGGAGTCCACCGTGAGGGCACTGCTCGGCCTAAAAGCCGGTGACTTCATCGAGTTGAGTCGCTCTCCCACATTGACCGCCAAGGTCGACGGGGTGCCCTTGTTTGAATGCGCCTACGGCACGATGGGCGCGCGGTATGGCCTACGTGTGCAGGATGTCCTGACACAGCCTTCGGGTGACGCTGGACCCCTCGCGGTCCGTTGATAGAGGAAAAACGATGTCCAATTTAGAAACCGGTGTGGAACAAGATGCCATGGCGGACGACTGGGCCAACGCCCTGGCAGAGGCTGAGGCGGCACAAAAGACCACGGAGACACCCTCACGGCCAGAGATCTTTCCGCCGCTGTCACCGAATGGCCCACTGACACAGCGCGACGACATCGACATGGTGCTGGACATCCCGGTCCAGCTCACGGTGGAGTTGGGCCGCACACGCATCCCGATCAAACACATTTTGCAGCTTGCGCAAGGCTCGGTGATTGAATTGGAAGCCTTGGCTGGAGAGCCGATGGACGTGTTGGTCAATGGGTTCCTGATCGCTCAGGGAGAGGTGGTGGTGGTGAATGACAAGTTCGGCATTCGCTTGACCGATATCGTCACCCCGTCAGAACGGATGCGCCGGCTCAATCGCTTTGCCTGAAGGAACGTTCGTGACTATGTCTTCTTGGACTTGGGGTGTGGTTGTGTTGGTGCTGATTGCCGTCCCAGCAGTGCTGCATTCGTTGCGACGCGTGAACGGCCGGACCGGCCACGGCATGCCGCTGGAATTACTTGGTCAACTTTCCTTGGGCCCACGCGAGCGGGTTGTACTCGTGCGCACGGACAATCAAGTTCTGGTTTTGGGCGTGACCCAACACGCAATCTCGCTGCTGAACCAACTCGAGCGCCCAACTGACCAAGGTGGTGGGGCAATTGCTCAGCCAGTACCCACCGGATTCGCGCAACTCCTGCGCACCACCCTTTCGAGCTACGCAGGACGCCAAACATGAAGCCTCGCCTGCTGCCTGTCATTGTGACGCTGGCCTTGGCCGCTGCCGGGAACGATGCCATCGCCCAGGCCACGCCCTTGTCGGTGATCGCCCAAAACAGTGGCTCAAACACAACCTACTCGGTGCCCATCCAAACGCTGCTGACCTTCGGGGCGCTGTCTTTCCTGCCGGCCGTGCTGCTGTTGATGACAAGTTTTACCCGCCTGATCATCGTGTTTGGTTTGCTACGCCAAGCGTTAGGGCTGCAGAGTACCCCACCCAACCAGGTGTTGGTGGGGATGTCCCTTTTCCTGACCTTCTTCATCATGAGTCCAACCCTGGACAAGATTTACCAGGACGCCTACAAACCCTACAACGACCAGAAGATTGGGTTTGAAGAAGCAGTGGCCAAAGGCTCCGAGCCCTTACGAGTCTTCATGCTTAAGCAAACCCGCCAAGCCGATCTGGAATTGTTCACCCGCATCGCCAAGGACACGCCCGTGGAGGTCAGCCAAACACCTCTCAAAGTTCTCGTGCCGGCCTTTGTGACCAGCGAATTAAAAACCGCGTTCCAGACCGGGTTCATGATCTTTATCCCGTTTTTGGTGGTGGACCTCATCGTCGCCAGTGTGCTGACCGCCATGGGCATGATGATGTTGTCACCCGTGTTGGTGGCGTTGCCAATCAAGTTGATGCTGTTTGTCCTGGCAGACGGCTGGAATCTCATGATGGGCTCGTTGGTGGCTGGTTTCGGAGGTGGTGCATGACGCCAGAAATGGTTGTGACCTACGGGCACCAGGCAATGGTGATAATGCTGTCGGTCTGCGCACCCATCCTCCTGGTAGCGTTGGGAACCGGCCTCGTGATTAGCTTGCTTCAAGCGGTCACACAGATCAACGAAGCCACACTTTCCTTCTTACCCAAATTGTTGGCAGTGCTGGGCGCATTGGCCCTGGCTGGCCCCTGGATGCTGTCCACCTTGGTGGATTGGATCCGGCAGGTGATCGGATCCTTGCCCACAGTCATTGGCTGAACTTCGTGGTGACCTTCACGGCGAGCCAGCTGGAATCGTGGGTCGCCATCGGCCTGCTGCCGTTCCTGAGGCTCTTGGCGCTGTTCACTGCGGCGCCCATCTTGTCGAGCCGTTCCTTTCCGGCACGGAGCCGGGTGGCGCTCGCTGCGGCAATTGCGTTGCTGGTGGCACCCTATGCCCAGGTTCCCGCTGGACTGACGCTGACTTCGGCTTCCGCCTTCGGTCTGGTAGCCCAACAGGTAGGGATTGGTTTGATCCTGGGCTTTGCTGCCCGTTTGGTTTTTGCGATCTTTGAGATCGCTGGCGAGGCCATGGGCTTACAGATGGGACTGTCTTTCGCTGGCTTCTTTAATCCCGCGGGCGGTCAACAGTCCATCGTCAGCAGCTGGCTGAATACCTTGGCGATGCTGGTTTTCCTGGCACTCAACGGCCACCTGATGCTTCTGGACGCCTTGATCTCCAGCTTTCAGGTGTTCCCCATTTCCGCCGAACCACTGTCGGGGCTACAGCTTTTACCATTAAAGCAACTGGGCTCAGAAATATTTCGCCTCGCCTTGGCGCTGGCTCTGCCGCCCAGCATCATTTTGCTGTTCATCAACCTGGTGCTTGGTTACGTGTCGAGGGTGGCTCCCCAGCTCAACATCATGGCGGTGGGTTTTCCGGCCACGCTGCTCGCAGGGCTTGCCTGGCTGGCGCTGGGCATGGACAACATCGCGTCGCCGATCGACGACGCGATGCAACTCATATTGGCACCGCTACGCTGAACCTGACGGGCTTCACACACGGTGTGCTTGGGTAAGCGCACCCAAACGTGACAGAAGCTGGGGAGCGATCTTTGACAGTGGCAGCACCTCGTTGGCAGCGCCCGCGGCGATCGCCTCTCTGGGCATGCCGAACACCACACAACTTTCTTCATTTTGCACGTAGTTGTAGGCGCCGGCATCGCGCATCTCTCGCATTCCTGCAGCGCCATCAGCTCCCATTCCGGTGAGCATCACACCGATCGCATTTGGCCCCACCTGCTTGGCGACAGATCGGAACAACACCTCCACCGACGGTTTGTGGCGGTTTACCGAATCGCCGTCACTCACTTCGGCGATGTAGTTGGCACCGCTTCGAGACACGCTAAGGTGCTTTCCACCGGGTGCGATGTAGGCATGCCCCTGGAGAATGCGCTCACCACCCTCAGCCTCCTTGACGCGCACCTGGCACAGCGTATTCAATCGGGTTGCAAAACTGGCGGTAAATCCGGGCGGCATGTGTTGGGTGATGACGATGCCAGGACAATCGGGCGGTAAAACCGTGAGCAACTCGCGGATCGCCTCGGTACCGCCTGTTGAGGCGCCGATGGCGATCAATTTTTCGGTGCCATGGCGAAGCGCACCGACTGACACGCTGACTTTGTTGACGGGTACCAAGGGAGCATGCTTTCGATCGACCTTGGCGGCGGCGGCGGCACGGATTTTGAACGCAATCTCTTTTGCTGCCTCATCCAGGCCCGACTTCACTCCCAAACGAGGTTTTGCTACGAAGTCCACCGCGCCCAACTCCAATGCCCGTAAAGTCGCCTCGGCGCCGCGCTCGGTCAGCGTGGAGATCATGACCACTGGCATGGGTCGAAGGCGCATCAGCTTTTCCAGAAAATCTAAGCCGTCCATTCGGGGCATTTCGATATCGAGCGTCAGTACATCGGGGCTCATCTCGCGGATCAACTCCCGCGCAACGTAGGGGTCGGCCGCGGTCGCGACCACTTCCATATCCGGTTGCTGATTGATGATCTCTGTCAGCACGCTGCGAACCAGGGCTGAGTCGTCCACTACGATCACACGAATGGTCATGACGGCGTCCTAAAACAGTTCGATGTCGCCGGCAGGCGGTGTGGACATCAGTTGCTTTCGATAGCTGGTTTCCTGCTGCTGCAGTTCCACGACGCTCGCTGGGGCCAAGCGTTTGCACATTACCTTGCCGCTGTCCGGAAACAGGCAAACCTTTCGGGGATACACATCCAGCACATCGCGGGCCAAGATGGGAATTCGCTCGCGAGCGAGAAATGACTCGACAAAAGCGACGTTCTTTTCACCGATCTGGGTGGACGCGAGACTTTTCATCACCTGGCCCCCACCGAAAATCTTGGCCTCTAGGGTCTCGCGGCGGGCGCCCCGCTTGAACAGTTCGTTCATGAGTAATTCCATGGCGAAAACGCCGAAGCGACCACTGGCATTTTCTGCCGTGTCACCGTCGGGCAACATGAAGTGATTGAGCCCACCTACGCGGGCCTGCCTGTCAAACAGGCAGGCCGCAACGCACGAGCCCAAAGTAGTCAAGATGACAATGGGTTCGGTCGACACGAAGTACTCGCCCGGTAGGACCTTGACCGCTGCTCGCTGGAAAGCGTGCTCGAGGTAGTAGAACGACGCTTGGTGGTCTTTGCGCGGCGTACGGCGCAAGGCAGCCAGCTCGGGCAAGTCGGCACGGTGGGGCACGCCCATCAGGCACCGCTGCGGATGTAGACCGTCTTGCCAGACAACTGAAACAAGTCCCGGTGGTCGCCAAAGTTCTCCGAGTGCCCCACCATCAATAGCCCCCCAGGTTTAAGGCAGCCGTGCATTCCCTCTAGTACCCGTCGTTGTGTCGAGCGGTCAAAGTAGATCATCACATTTCGGCAGAAAATGATGTCGTAAGGCTCCATTCGCCAGTCGTTGCTGAGCAAGTTGAACGGCCGAAATGTGATCATGGCGCGCAATTCAGGCTTGACCCGGACCTTGCCAGCGTTGGCGCCACTGCCTTTCAAAAAGAAGCGTCGCAGACGCGCCTCACTGAGAGCCGCAACCGCGTCGAGGCTGTACACCCCCCGTTCGGCTGTGGCGAGTACCTCGGTATCGACGTCGCTGGCGTGGACCACAGCCTGGGCGCACCCCACACGCGACTCTGTGGCGGTCATCGCAATTGAGTAGGGCTCTTCACCGGTGGATGCGGCGCAGCACCAGATGCGGGGTGCGTCGGCTGGTCGCATTTGGCGAAGCCTTTCGGCCAGCACATCGAAATGATGCGCTTCGCGGTAGAACGAGGTCAGATTGGTTGTCAGGCTGTTGATGAATTCCTGCCAGTCTCTGTCGCTGCCAGCCTGTACCCCGTCCAAGTAGCTCCGAAACGTCAGGTGGCCTCGCTCTCGCAGGCGGCGCGACAACCGGCTGTAAACCATGTTCTGTTTGCTCGGGTGCAGGTCAATGCCCACCCGTTCGTGGATCAACCGGCGCACCCGCTCAAAATCGGCTTGGCTGAACTCGAGGTCGCGATCGAACGGCTGTGGTTCTCCCGACGACGGAGACGCGGACCTTTGGATGGTACGGATGGGCGAGTTGCTCAAGGCCATGTTCAATGGGGGTCAATCGTGTGTGTGAATGCGGCTCATGCCGGTACCGCCATCCGGAAGGAAGACATTGCCGATACCAAATGGGCCGCCTGATCTTTGAGGCTGTGAGCGGCAGCAGCCGCCTCTTCCACCAAAGCCGCATTCTGTTGGGTCATGCGGTCTAACTCCCCGATGGCGTCGTTCACCTCGCCGATGCTGCCAGTCTGCTGCTGGGCCACGCTGCTGATCTCGGAAATCGCCACGGTCACGTGCTGAACGCTGCGCACGATGTCCTGCATGGCGCGACCGGCCTCCTGAGCCAGCCGAGACCCTGCGTCCACCTTGTCAACGCTTGCACCGATCAGCGATTTGATCTCACGGGCAGCGTCTGCCGACCGGCTGGCCAGGCTCCTTACCTCGCCAGCCACCACAGCGAAACCCCGACCTTGCTCGCCCGCGCGCGCTGCCTCGACGGCAGCATTCAAAGCCAAAATGTTGGTTTGGAATGCAATTCCGTCAATCACTGCGGTGATTTCGGCAATGCGGCTGGCGCTGGCGTTGATTTCACCCATGGTCGCTGTCACTTTTTGCACTACCTCTCCGCCCCGCTCAGCCACCTCGACTGCCGACGCAGCCAACTGGTTGGCGGTGGCAGCTGAACCCGCCGACTGGCGCATGGTTTGGGCCAAGCGGTCAACGTTGACTGCAGCCTCCTGCAGGCTGCCGGCGGCACGCTCTGTTCGAGAACTAAGGTCTTGGTTGCCGATGGCGATTTGTTCGGTCGCAACGCTCACGCTTTCCGATCCGGAACGGATGCCAGAAACGACCTGGCGCAACCGCTCCTGCATCTGGGACAACGCCCCCTGCAGTTCACCCAACTCGTCTTGACGGTCTACCTCTATGGCGGTAACCAGGTCACCCGCAGCAATGTTTTTTGCAGTCTGGATGGCCTGACGCACCGGCGTCAGAACGCCCTGAGACACCAACCATGCCATGGCCCCGGCCAAGACCACCGACGCGCCGCAGAGCACCATCAACCAGGCTTTGGAACGCTGAATCTGCGCCTCGGCACTCGCTGCATGCGCAGAGGCTTGGGCCTCGGTGTGCGCCACCACCATCTCGATGGATTTAAGGTAGGTCTCGGCTTCGGGCATCAGCTGCCGCTCTACTGCCGCCTGTCCTGCCACCAGGGTATCGGTCTGCGCCAATTGTTCGATGATGGTCGCCCGAATGGCCAAATACGACTTTCGTGCGGACGCCACCCGGTTCAGCAGATCCACCTCGTCGGGGGCTACCAGGCGCTGCTCCAACTGCTTTTGCAGATCAGAAATGCGGGAGGACGTCTGTTTCATCGACCCGTTCACGAAAGAGGCCAAGGCGGGCGGGCTGCCGGCCTTGGCCAACAACACCGCGCGTAGGACATTCATCCGCGTCTGTGCCGCCCAGTCGGTAGCCAGACCTCGAGAAGTCAGCAGTTCGGCCTCGTTCAATCGCAGTGCCGAGATGCCCTGCAACTGCGCCACCGCCATGAACCCCGTGGCCACTTGAAGCAGCAGCAACACACCGAACGCCAGCACCAGCTTGCCGCGCAGCCGAAGCTGAGAAAACACCACTTTCAGAGCCCCTGCGACAGGCCGATTTCGGCACCGCCCAACATGGACTCGATGTCCACCAGGATCAGCATGCGGTCGTCCAAACTGGCAATGCCTGTAATGAAACCCGAATCGCTGGCGGACAGTTCTGGGGGCGGCTGAATATTGGCGCTCTCCAGGTCGATTACATCGGATACGGAATCGACCACGGCGCCGACCACACGACCGCACACATTCAACACCACCACCACGGTGATCTCGGTGTACTCTGCGGTCTCGCAGCCCAACTTCACCCGCAAGTCAATGATGGGTACGATCACCCCTCGCAGGTTGACCACCCCCTTGACAAACGGTGGGGCATTCGCGATCCGGGTAGGTGATTCGTAAGAGCGGATCTCTTGAACCTTCTGGATGTCGATGCCGTACTCCTCGGCACCGACTCGGTAGGTCAGGTACTCACCGGGACGGGGAAGTTTGTCCTGCCGGTCTGCCATCTGGCGCGCCAGTTGGGCGCCTTCGTTGATCATGTCCATGGTGTGTGTCCTTTGTGGCGGGTCGCGGGTGAAATCAGAATTGGGTCCAGTCATCGTCGCCAGCGCCAGTCGCGGTCACAGGGACCTTCGGCGCGCTCGATGGTGCCGGAGCGGTGGGGGCGGGCAAGGCCGAGCGGACTGGCGAGGAAGGAGCCGACGGGTGGTTGGAGACCGACGTCACGCGACCTGGTCGAGCTGCTGGCGAGACCGTTGGAACGTGCTTGACCTGGGTCAAGGCGATGTTGGCATCACCCCCCAGCTTGAACTGTTGAACCGAGCCAACCAGGTCGCCGGCGCGGGACTTCAGGCTACCGGCGGCCGCAGCGAGCTCCTCCACCAAAGCCGCATTCTGTTGTGTCACCTGGTCAAGCTGGGTGACGGCTTGACCGACCTGGGCAATACCCTGGTTTTGCTCCTGAGCGGCAGAACTGATTTCACCGATCATGTCGCTCACACGTTTGACTTGGGCAACGATGTCGCTCATGGTTCGGCCAGCGTCGGCTACCAATTTGCTGCCCCCCTCCACCTTGCTAACGCTTTCGCCGATCAGCCCTTTGATCTCACGGGCTGCTTCGGCACTGCGCTGGGCCAAACTGCGAACCTCGCCAGCGACGACGGCAAAACCACGGCCCTGCTCTCCGGCACGGGCCGCCTCGACGGCGGCGTTCAGCGCCAAAATGTTGGTTTGGAAAGCAATGCCGTCGATCACGCCGATGATGTCGCTGATTCTGCGGCTGGACACCGAGATGCCCTCCATGGTGCTCACCACCTCGTCCACCACCCTGCCGCCATCCACAGCGGCCTGACTGGCGGCGGTGGCCAACTGGGATGCCTGCCGCGCGGTGTCGGCCGTGTTGCGCACCGTACCGCTGAGTTGTTCCATGGAGGCAGCAGTTTCCTGAAGACTGGACGCCTGCTGCTCGGTGCGCTGCGACAGGTCCTCGTTGCCGTTGGCGATCTGTCCTGAGCCGCTGGCGATGGCGTCGCTGTTGCTGCGAACCTGAAACACCAACCCGCTCAGCGCTTGTGTCATGCGCTCGAGCGCGGCCAGCAACTGGCCCGGTTCGTCGCGGCCATTGGAATTGACCCGTTGGCTCAGGTCGCCACTTGCCAAGGTCTCCGCCACGTTCACGGCTTCCGCAATCGGACGGGTGATGCTCAGAGTGAGTAACCAAGCGGCAACCACCCCGAATAGCACAGCCAAGGCGGTCGCGGTCACCAACACCCAACGCATCGTTTCGTAACTCTTGCGAACCGAAGCCGCTATTTCAGCAGCTTGTTGCTCCTCATGGTCGGAGAGTTTGCGTACTGCCTCGATCCAGGCTTTCTGCGCTGGCAGCGACTCTTGAGACAACACGCGTGTGGCGTCGGCGAGTTGGTCCCCACGCGCCAGCTTGGCGACGTTGTCGGCCAAGGGACGCGCGGTGTCTTTGCGGAGTTGAATGTTGGCGACCAATTCGCGTTCGCGTGCGCTGGGGTTAGCCAAAAGCGAGATCAGCCTTTTTTCTGCTTCGTCGTACGTTTGTCGGGCGTCGGTCAGCTCGCGCTGCACCAGATCACGCTGACCGGTCAGCAAGATGAGGTCGCGAACCGAGGCGCTGCTGCGATTGATCGCCCCATACATCTCGTGAGCGGCCCGGGCGTGCTCATGGCGAACGTTGACGATGTCGTCCATGTTGTTCTTGAGCTCGGACAGCCGACTCAGAGACAGCACAGATACGCTGACCACCATCGCCAGCATCAGGCCAAAGCCCAATGCCAAGCGCTGGCCGATCTTGAGATTTCTGAGGATTCGCGTCATGCGGGGAAACCTTTCTTAACTAACCTTTGTTGTCGGCAAAACATGGCCGAAGCTGAGTTCAAAGCGGATGGTGGGGCCCGCCCAGCTCTCAGCGGCTGTCGGCTTGAACCAGCGCGGACACGTCGAGGATCAACGCCACGCGGCCATCGCCCATGATGGTTGCGCCCGAGATGTTCGAAACCTTGCGGTAATTTGCTTCCAGGTTCTTGACGACCACCTGTTGCTGGCCAACCAATTCGTCCACGAGCAGGGCCACACGGTGTCCCTCGGCAGCCACCACCACCATGATGGGCGGGCTGACTACCCGCTCGCCGCCACGGTCGACGGCGCACACTTCATCCAGCGCCACCACTGGCAGCCAATCGTCACGCACCTTGACCACGCGACTGCTGCCCGCCAGGGTCTTTACCACAGCCGTGCTGGCTTGGAACGACTCAACCACACAGGCCAGTGGCAACACGTAGATTTCATCGCCCACGCCCACGGTCATGCCGTCCATGATGGCCAGCGTCAGAGGCAGGCGCACCTGCACCCGCGTGCCGGCACCCTTGGCAGAGTCCAGTGTCACGCTGCCACCCATGGCGAGGATGTTTCGCTTCACCACATCCATGCCGACACCCCGGCCAGAGACATCGGTAACCACCTCGGCGGTGGAAAATCCAGGGGCAAAAATAAGCTGCCAGACGTCTTGGTCGCTGATGTTTTCGGGTAGCACCATGCCGTTGTGACGGGCCTTGGCCAGGATGCGGTCTCGGTCCAGCCCTTTGCCGTCGTCGCGCACCTCGATCAGGATCGAGCCGCCCGAGTGCTGGGCCGACAGAGTGATTCGCCCCTGAGGCGATTTGCCCAAGGCAATACGCTCGTCCGGCAGCTCGATGCCATGATCCAAGGAGTTTCGGATCAGGTGCGTCAAAGGATCGGTGATTTTTTCGATCAGCCCTTTGTCGAGCTCGGTGGCCTCGCCAATCGTCTTCAATTCCACTTGCTTGCCCAGCCGGCTGGCCAGATCACGCAGCATGCGAGGAAAGCGGTTAAAAACCACCGCCATTGGAATCATGCGGATCGACATCACCGCATCCTGCAGGTGGCGGGTGGTTCGCTCGAGATCGGCCAGCCCTGAAAGCAGCTGCTGGTGCGCGCCCAACTCCAGTTTGTCGGCACGCTGGGCCAGCACAGCGCGGGTAATGACCAGTTCTCCCATCAGGTTGATGAGCTGGTCCACCTTTTCAACCGACACACGGATGGTGGTTTCTGCAGCGGCCACCGGGGCCTTCTCAGCGACCGGTGCCGCCAGTGGAGGCGGTGGCGGCGCCAAGGTACGGGGTGGTGGGGGCTCGAACAGACCATAGCCACACTCTGCCTCGGTCTCAGCCCAAGGGGCAATCTGTAACTGCTCACGTGGCACGTGGAAACAGCACAGGTCCAGCAATTCGTCGTCGTCGGTGCTGGTTACCAGCTTGAACCGCACGGTGCGCTCGTCTTGCCCGGGCAATGGCGCTTTGCGCTCGAGGCGGCCCAATCCCCCGACTTCCTGGAACAGGGTCAACAAGTCGTCGGCCAAGTCAGGCTGTGCCAGTGGCCCGGCCATCAGGCACACAACGCGCTCGTTCGCTGCCGATACCGGCGATTTTGCGAGGCTAGCTGCATCGTCATTGCCAGCCACATCGTCAAAGCCCTGGATGGTCTCGATCAGCGCCTGCACGTCACCAGGACTTTCTGCACCTCCCTGGTGGCCGGCGAGCATGGCACGCAAGGCGTCACCAGAAGCGAGCAAGACGTCCACCATGCGGGTGTTCAGCGCAAGTTCATGGCGGCGCAGCTTGTCCAGCAGGGTCTCCATCACATGGGTCAGGCTGGTCACATCCTCGAAGCCGAAGGTCGCGGCGCCGCCTTTGATCGAATGGGCGCAACGGAACACCGCGTTCAGAGCCTCGTCGTCCGGTGCATCCACCTGCATGTCCAGCAGCAGTTGCTCCATGCCCGCCAGACTTTCCCCGGCCTCCTCAAAAAAGACCTGGTAAAACTGGGTCAGGTCAAAGTTCGGGCCGTTGCCGCCGTGCTCGGAGAGGTTGGTTTCAGTCATGAGTGGTACACAAATCAGACAACAACTTTTCGCACCACTTCAATCAGGCGTGCGGGGTCAAACGGCTTAACCAGCCAGCCCGTGGCCCCGGCAGCGCGGCCAGCCTGTTTCATGTCGTCCCCCGACTCCGTGGTCAGGATCAGGATCGGAACCTGTCGGTGTGGTCCCTGGGCGCGCAGCGAGCGTGTCAAGGACAGGCCGTCCATGCGCGGCATGTTCTGATCGGTCAGAACCAGGTCCACGGTGCTGTGGCGGAGCTTGTCGAGCGCATCCAGACCGTCGACCGCCTCGATGACCGTGTAGCCGGCGCTCTCAAGCGTGAAAGTAACCATTTGTCGCATGGAAGCCGAGTCGTCAACGGCAAGGATGGAAGGCATGGGAGGCTGCTCCGGATGAACTGAAAGTTAGAAAAGATCAACGCTGCCGGCGTGTACGTCGGCCTGTTCAACGGGTCGCTGCGGCACAACCGCCAGCCCCCGGTGGGACAACAAACCCAGGTAAGGCGTGGATTGACCGGGCAAACTGTCTGCGATCGCCCTCAGGCGGTATTGCGCATTGGCAAGCTTTTGCTGGGCCATGTCTTCGAATTGCAGAGCCACGGCAGCGTCGGCAAGGGCTTGTCGTAACGCAGGCTCGGCCCGCCCAGTCGGATGCTCTTCAATCAACGACACAAGCTGCGAAGCCTGCGAAAACGCTGCGAACAGGCGACGCGAGGCGTTGGCAAGCAAGCTGTCCAATGTCGCCAGATCCGCAGACACGGCCAACAGCCCAGCGGCCGCCGCAGCGCTGACTGGCGGGTCGGCGGGAGAACCACACGGAAGGGTGCGCATTGGGTGTTTCATGGGCACGGGCAATTCGCCCGCCCACCAGTTATCGGCAGGCAGGCCCGTCCCAATAGGGCGATTAGCCATGAGCGTGCCCTGCATTTCTGCGCTGGACACCATTGATTTCGAGCCAAGACGGCCGAAACCAACAAGGCCGGTGTGAGAGCCGACCATCCCCGCCACGCTAATCTGGAGCTACCCCCATGACCTACCACATGCGCACCTTCACCGCGCTGATCGCCTGTTTGACTGGCACCGCCGCGCTCGCCTACGATCCACAAGCCACCATCGCCGACTTGGACGCCCGCCTGGCCAAGATTGGTACGCCCCGACTGGAAGGCACTGACAAGGCAGGGGACAAGACCGTGCCAGCGCTGTATTTCGGAGAACGCAAGGTCAACAACAACTACGACGTGGTGGACGCGATCCGCAAAACCCATGGCGCCACCGCCACGCTGTTTGTAAAGGACGGCGACGAGTTCGTCCGCGTCAGCACCAACGTCCTGACTCCCGAAGGCAAACGCGGGGTTGGAACGCAACTGGCACGCAACAAAGCCTACGAGGCGGTCAGCAAGGGACTCCCATTCTGTGGCCCGATTGACGTACTCGGGACCGCCTTCGACGCCTGCTACAACCCAATCAAGGACAGCGCCGGCAAGCTGGTGGGCGTGAGCTACATCGGTCACAAGAAGTAGTCCCCAGCCATGTCCAACGTATTCAGCTTAAGCCGGGCCCTGGGCCGCATGACCGTAGGCCAGCAGCTCGCCTTCGCATTTCTCAGCTTGCTGGCGTTGCTGGGTGCGATTGGCGCAATCGCGCTGTACAGCGTGGCCCAGGTTAACCAACAAGCCGAGTCGTTGTCGGACAAGTGGCTACAGGGCGTGGGCCAGCTCGCAAACGCGCGGGCCGCCATGCTTTCGGCGCGCGACTTTGAAGTCAAGCACAGCCACACCTCCGACCGCAGCTACCACGCCGAATACGAGGAAAAAATCAAAGAGGCCAACACTGTGGTCAGAGTGCAGCTTGACGGCTACAAGCAGCGGGTCAACGGGGATGACGAGCGCACCCTGTTCGTGAAACTCAGCGACACCTGGGCGGCTTACGCCAAGGCGGCAGACCAGATTCAGGCGCTCGGGCGCGGTGGCAAGCCGTTGGATGCGGCCGAGATCAGTGACGGCTTGGGTAGCATGGCCGTGGACGAGGCTGTGGGGGCACTGGACCGCCTAAGCAAGTTCAACTTCGAGGGCGCCAACGCCGCGTCGACTCAGGCACGGCGGGTCTTTCAACAATCGCAACAGCTCATTGTTGGCTTGATGGCGACGGCTCTGCTGGTCGGCTTGGTGCTGGCGGTGGCCATCAGCCGCAGCCTGCTGCGCCAACTGGGCGGCGAGCCGCGCTTGGCCGTGGCTGTGGCGCAAGCGGTGGCAAATGGTGATCTGACCACCCGGATTGACTTGCGCCAGAATGACCGGACCAGCCTGATGGCCAAGTTGGCAGATATGCAACAGGCTCTGGCAAGAGCGGTGCTCCAGGTGCGCCAAAGCTCGGAAAGCGTGGCGACAGCCAGCATGCAGATCGCCCAGGGTAACGACGACTTGTCGTCGCGTACAGAACGGCAGGCCAGCGCGTTGCAACAAACCGCATCGTCCATGGCGCAACTGGGGAGCACAGTGCGCCAAAATGCCGACAGCGCCCGCCAGGCCAACCAGGTGGCGTCCACGGCGTCTGGCGCGGCACGACAGGGCAACGAGGCGGTGAGTCAGGTGGTCGCGACCATGCAGGGCATCAACACCTCATCACAAAAAATGTCGGAGATCATTGGCGTGATCGACGCCATTGCCTTCCAGACCAACATCCTCGCGCTCAATGCCGCGGTAGAGGCAGCCAGGGCGGGTGAGCAAGGGCGGGGCTTCTCGGTGGTGGCCGCCGAGGTACGCAATTTGGCCCAGCGCTGCACCACCGCCGCCAAGGAAATCAAGGTGCTGATCACGGCCAGTGTGGGCCAGGTAGAACAGGGGTCCAAGCTGGTAGCCCATGCCGGCGCCACCATCAACGACGTGGTGACCGCCATCGGCAAGGTGGCAAACATCGTGGGAGAAATCAGCACTGCCAGCCAGGAGCAAAGCATGGGCGTGGCGCAGATCGGCGAAGCCGTGAGCCAGATGGACCAAAGCACCCAGCAAAACGCTGCCTTGGTTGAGGAAAGTGCTGCTGCAGCGCAAAGTCTGAAGTACCAGGCCCAGCAGCTGGTGGAAGCGGTTGCAGTGTTCAAACTGGGTGACCGGCTGGCTGTGGTCTGACGGGCGGAATTCAGGCCATGCAGTTGAAGGATCTGATGTCTAAACGGCTGGTCACGGTCGAGTTGGACGACACGCTGGAGACCGTCAAGGAAATCTTTGACGAACTCAAGCTGCACCACGTGCTGGTGGTGGAGGCCAGGCAACTGATCGGCGTGGTATCAGACCGCGACCTCTGGCGGGCACTCAGCCCCTACATCAACAGCAACGTGGAAACCGCCCGCGACGTCGCCACTCTGCACAAGCGGGTGCACCACGTGATGAGCCGAAAACCGCTGGCCTTGCCGCCGGACGCACCGGTATCCGCGGCGATTGCGCTGATGCTGGCGCACCGCATCTCGTGTGTGCCGGTGGTGCGCGGCGATCAGGTACCTTTGGGCATCGTCAGCTGGCGCGACGTCTTGCGGGTGGTCGGAAAGACACTGGACGCGGGCGAGGCCACAACCGTCTGAATGAAGAGATGAACTGGTGCGCGGGGCGGGACTCGAACCCGCACACCATTGCTGGCGTCAGGACCTAAACCTGGTGCGTCTACCAATTTCGCCACCCGCGCGGTTCTAGAAAAACAAAGCGGCTTCGGGCGGCGCCGCTGCTGCGGGCACCCGAAACCGCTGTTTTCGGTCCGCCTCTATTTTAGCCTGACGAGGGCGTCACCGCCGCTGACCAGGCCGGCACAAAGTCACGCTGCGGCAGGCCCTTCGCGCTTCACGCGAAACCAGGCGGCGTACATTGCGGGCAGAGCCAACAGCGTAAGCGCCGTGGCAACCACCAGGCCGCCCATGATGGCCACAGCCATGGGCCCCCAGAACACACTGCGCGACAGCGGAATCATCGCAAGCACGGCAGCGGCAGCGGTCAGCACAATGGGGCGCAAACGCCGCACCGCCGATTCCACCACCGCCTCCCAGGCCGGCACGCCGCGGGCGCGGTCCTGCTCGATCTGGTCAATCAGGATCACCGAGTTGCGCTGGATCATGCCCATGAGGGCAATCACGCCCAGCAAAGCCACAAAGCCGAACGGCCTGTCCAGCAGCAGCAGTGCACCAGCCACACCGGCAATGCCCAGCGGGCCAGTCAAAAACACCAACATCGCGCGGCTGAAGCTCTGGAGTTGCAGCATCAGCAGAGTGAAAGTCAGAAACAGCATGATGGGCAGACCCACCACGATGGAAGACGAGCCTTTGCTGCTCTCTTCCACCGCGCCTGCGACCTCGATGCGGTAGCCAATCGGCCCGGCAGCCTGCCATTTCGCTTCGAGCGCCCTGAGCTCCGGCAACAGCTGGGCGGTGACCGTGGCGCCTTGCAACCCTTCAACAATGTCGCTTTGCACGGTGATGGCAAAGTCACGGTTTTCACGCCACAACACGCCTGGCTCCCAGGTGAACACCGGTTTGGCGATCTGGGTCAACGGAATGGACCGGCCTGACGCTGTGGGGACGTAGCCATTGCCCAAGCCAGAGAGCGTGTCGCGCTCGTCGAGCGGCTGGCGCAGCACAATGTCGATCAGCTTGTCTTCTTCCCGGAACTGGCCTACGGTGCTGCCCGTCAGGTTGGTACGCGAGGCCTGCGCAATGGACTGGCTGGTCACACCCAGCGCACGGGCCTTGGCCTGGTCCACCTCCAGTCGCAGCACCTTGATGGACTCGTTCCAGTTGTCGTTCACGCCACGCGTGTTAGGGTTCCGGCGCACCAGTGCCTTGACCTCGTCGGCCCGGGCGCGAAGAAGCGCCGGGTCGGTCCCCACCACACGGAACTGCACCGGGTATGGCACCGGCGGGCCGTTGGGCAGCAACTTGACACGGCCCCGCACCTCTGGGAATTCGCTGGCCAGAAGAGCGGGTAGTTTGACGCGCAGTCTCTCGCGCACTTTGAGGTCGGTGGGCAGGATGATGAATTGCGACACGTTGGTCTGCGGAAACACCTGGTCGAGGGGCAGGTAAAACCGCGGCACGCCCGAACCGACCCAGGTGGTGACCGAAGTGACACCGGCCTCCTGACGGAAGCGCGCTTCCACCCGTTGGGTGGTGGCTTCGTTGGCAGCAAAAGACGTGCCCTCGGGGAACCAAATGTCCACCATGATCTCGGGCCGGCTGGAATCGGGGAAGAACTGCTGCTGCACCCGGCCCATGCCGACAATGCCCAGCGCAAACACCAACAGCGTAGCGCCAATGGTCAACCAGCGGTGGGTCACACACCAGTCCACCATGCGGCGGAAGCGGCGGTAGAAAGGTGTGTCAAAGTGCTCGTGCGGTCCGTCTCCGGGCTGGGGTGCAGGCTTGTCTTTCAGCAGCATTAGGCCCAGGTAGGGCACGAAGTACACCGACACCAGCCAGCTCAGCACCAGCGCAATGACGGTCACCGCAAAAATGGCGTAGGTGTACTCGCCGGTGCTGGACCGGGCCAGACCAATTGGTAAAAATCCGGCAGCAGTGATGAGCGTGCCGGTGAGCATGGGCATGGCGGTCACGTCGTAGGCGAAGGTGGCGGCACGGACCTTGTCGTAGCCCTCTTCCATCTTGCGGACCATCATTTCCACCGCGATGATCGCGTCGTCCACCAGCAGGCCAAGTGCAATGATCAGGGAGCCCAACGAAATTTTGTGCAAGCCAATGCCGAGGTAGTTCATGGCCAGAAAGGTCATGGCCAGCACCAGTGGAATGGTCACGCCCACCACCAAGCCGGGCCGCACGTCGATGTGCCAACCCAAACGTCCGCCTTTGTGCAGGCCAAGCGCGATGAAGCTGACCGCGAGCACAATCACCACCGCCTCGATCAGCACCCGAATGAACTCGCCCACCGACCGCGACACCGCCTTAGGCTGGTCTTGCACGTTGACCAAAGCGATACCCGCCGGCAGTTTGGCATTGATCTTTTGGGTGGCCCCCTGCAAGGCCTTGCCCAGCGCAATGATGTCGCCACCCTTGGCCATGGAAACGCCCAACGCCACCACGGCCTTTCCCTGGTGGCGCACCTTCACCATCGGCGGGTCCACATAGCCGCGGCTGATGGTGGCGATGTCGCCCAGCCGCAACTGGTTGGCCGAGGCGCTGGCGCCCGCGCCCCGAATGGGCATGGCCCGAAGGTCGTCCAGCGCGTTGAACTGACCGGCCACACGCACCTGCACCACGTCCAGCGGGGTTTGCACCGCACCGGCGCTTTCCACCGCGTTCTGCTGGCCCAGCTGAGACAGTACCTGGTTGAAGTCCAACCCCAACTGCGCCAGGCGTTTTTGCGACACCTCGATGTAGACCTTCTCGTCCTGCACACCAAACAGCTCGACCTTGGCCACATCGGGCACCCGTAGCAGTTGCTGGCGCACGTCGTCGGCAAATTCCTTGGTTTCGGCATCAGAAAAGCCGTCGGCCTCCAGCGCGTAGATCACGCCGTAGACGTCGCCGAACTCGTCGTTGTAGAACGGCCCCTGGACACCCGCTGGCAAAGTGCCCCGGATGTCGCCGATCTTCTTGCGCACCTGGTACCAGACGTTGGGCACCTCGGCCGGTTTAGACGAGTCCTTGATCTG
>CAZANT010000016.1:0-18124 GCA_964486575.1 uncultured Burkholderiaceae bacterium
CCTGGTGAGCCCGGACAACAGCCGCGACGCGCTGTACCTGCGCAACTACGGCCAGCTCAATGTGCGCGACGAGCTGCTGCGCATTCCGGGCATGGGCTCGGTGCTGCTGTTTGGCGCGGGCGACTACGCGATGCGCATCTGGCTCGACCCGACCAAACTGGCGGCCCGCAGCATCACCAGCAGCGAGGTCGTGGCAGCCATCCGTGAGCAGAACGCGCAGGTCGCTGCCGGAACTGTCGGCGCACCGCCTGCACCCAAAGACACGCAGTTTCAGCTCGCCATCAACACCCAGGGCCGGCTGACCACCGAGGAAGAATTTGCCAACATCATCGTCCGTACCGAGCCCGCCACCGGTGGGCTGATCCGGGTGCGCGACCTCGGGCGGGTGGATCTGTCGGGCAACACCTACGCGCTTCGCAGCCTGCTCAACAACAAGGAAGCGGCAGCGATCGCGGTGTTTCAGGCGCCGGGCTCCAACGCGCTGGCGCTGTCCAACGCGGTGCGCGCCAAGATGGACGCGCTCAAGCCTGAATTCCCGCAGGGCATGGACTACAGCATCGTCTACGACCCCACCCGGTTTGTGCAGACCTCGATCGAGAAGGTGGTCGTCACCCTGTTCGAGGCGGTGCTGCTGGTGGTGCTGGTGGTGATCGTGTTTTTGCAGACCTGGCGCGCGTCCATCATCCCGCTGCTTGCGGTGCCGGTGTCCATCGTCGGCACCTTCGCGTTCCTGCTGATGCTGGGCTATTCGATCAACACGCTGACCCTGTTCGGACTGGTGCTCGCCATCGGCATCGTGGTGGACGACGCCATCGTGGTGGTGGAAAACGTGGAGCGCAACATCGAGTCGGGCCTGGCCCCGCGCGACGCCACCATCAAGGCCATGCAGGAGGTCTCCGGACCCATCATTGCCATCGCGCTGGTGCTGTGTGCGGTGTTCGTGCCGCTGGCATTTGTGCCCGGCCTTACGGGCCAGTTCTACAAGCAGTTTGCCGTCACCATCGCGATCTCCACCGTGATCTCGGCCTTCAACTCGCTGACGCTGTCGCCCGCGCTCAGTGCCATCCTGCTCAAGCCGCACGACGCCCCCAAAGACGCGCTGACCCGTGGCATGGACCGGGTCTTTGGCGGCTTCTTTCGCTGGTTCAACCGTTTTTTCAGCCGTGCCAGCAACGGCTACAGCCGCAACGTCACCGGCTTGGTGCAGCGCAAATCGCTTGCCATGGTGGTTTATGCGGTGCTGTTGGTGCTCACTGCGCTGCTGTTCACCCGCATTCCGGCCGGCTTTGTGCCTGCGCCCGACAAGCAGTACCTGATCGGCATCGCCCAATTGCCCGCCGCTGCGACCTTGGACCGGACCGAGAAGGTCATCCGGGAGATGAGCGACATCGCACTCAAGGTGCCCGGCATCGTGGATTCGGTGGCCTTTCCTGGCCTGTCGATCGCGGGCTTTGCCGCCGCGCCCAACGAAGGCATTGTGTTCTTCGGGCTGGCCGACTTCGACAAGCGCACCACGCCCGACCTGTCCAAGAACGCCATCCTCGGCGCGGTGAATGGTGCCATCCAGCAGATCCAGGGCGCACGCATGTTCGTCGTGCCACCGCCGGCGGTCGATGGGCTGGGCAATGCCGGTGGTTTCAAGGTGCAGGTGCAAGACCGCAGTGGCTTGGGCGAGCAGGCGCTGTACGGCGCGGTCTGGGGCACGCTGGGACAGGTGTACGGTAACCCTCAGTCGGCCATTGGCACGCCGTTTTCCACCTACGACATCAATGTGCCGCAGCTCTATGCCAACGTCGACCGGACCCGCGCCAAACAGATGGGTGTGAACCTGACCGACATCTACGACACGATGCAGATCAACCTCGGCTCTCTGTATGTGAACGACTTCACCAAATTCGGCAAGACCTACCAGGTCATCGTGCAGGCAGACGCGCCCTTCCGCGCCAACGCCGACGCGGTGGGCGCACTCAAGACGCGCAACGCCGCCGGCGAGATGGTGCCGCTGAGCGCGCTGATGTCGGTGGAGCCGACCTTTGGCCCCACCCGAGTGACCCGCTACAACGGCTTCCCGTCTGCTGACATTAACGGCGCTGCCAACCCTGGGTTCTCGTCGGGCCAGGCGGAAGCGGAAATCGAAGCGCTGCTGAAGAAAACTTTGCCGCGTGGGATGGGCTACGAGTGGACCGAGCTGACCTACCAGGACCGCTTGACCCGCGACATCACCGTGCCTGGCACGGGCATCAAACTGCCGATCCTGGCTGCAGTAATGCTGATCGCGGTGATCTTGGTCGTGCTGGTCTTGGCCGCTCAGTACGAAAGCTGGAGTCTGCCAATGGCGATTGTGGCGATCGTCCCCATGTGCGTGCTGGCAGCGTTGTTTGGGGTGTGGCTGTCAAGCTTCCCGCCGTTCAGCCAGCCGGGGGACCTCAACATCTTTACGCAGGTGGCGCTGGTGGTGCTGGTTGGTCTGGCCTGTAAAAACGCCATCTTGATCGTCGAGTTTGCCAAGGAGCTGGAAGAGCGTGGCGAGAAGCTGTACGACGCCATCGTCCACGCCTGCCGCATGCGCCTGCGCCCGATCCTGATGACCTCCATCGCGTTTTGCGCTGGCGTGGTCCCGCTGATCCTCGGCAGCGGCGCGGGCAGCGAAATGCGCCGCGCCATGGGCATCGCTGTGTTCTCCGGCATGGTGGGGGTGACGCTGTTTGGCATCTTCCTGACGCCAGTGTTTTATGTGCTGCTGCGCAGCCGCAAACGTCAACCGCCTGCAGGCAGCCCGGTTGCGGAGGGAGGTCACCATGGTTGAGCGGCTGACCCTGTCCGCGCTGGTGGCCGCGGCCTTGCTGGCTGGTTGCGCTGTGGGCCCCGACCACCAAGCGCCCCGGCCCCAAGTGGACGCGGGTTTTGTGAATGCGGGCGCAACCACCACCAATGCGCAGGCACCCAGCGGCGACATCGCCCGCTTCTGGCAAGGCTTCAACGACGCAGCGCTCACCCGCCTGGTGACGCAGGCGCTCACGGCCAATGGGGATGTGCGCATCGCCCAGGCCCGTTTGCAAGAAGCACGCGCCACGCTGCAAGGCGTTCAGGCGGCTTTGCTGCCGGAAATCGGCGTTGCGGCCAACGCCAGCCGGTCCCGCCAGCCCGAGTCCATCGTGCCGGCGTTGCCAGGCCAAGGCAATGTACGCAACAGCTTTGACGTCGGCTTCACCGCCAACTGGGAGCTGGACTTCTTCGGCCGCAGCCGCCGCGTGGGTGAGGCCAGCGCGGCGCAGGTCGCTGCCACCGAGGCGGGCGTTCACGCTGCGCACACGACGGTCGCTGCAGAAGTGGCCACCAACTACGTCGCCTTGCGAGGCTTGCAACAACGCCTGGCAGTGGCCGAAGCGGCGCTGGCCAACCAGCGCGATGCGCTGCGCCTCACCGGCCTGCGGCTGGACGCGGGCCGAGGCAACCGACTGGACTTGGTGCGTGCTCAAGGCCTGGTGGACAGCACCGAGGCCACCCTGCCCGCGCTGCAGTTGGGCATTGAGCGCGCCGCCTACCGGATCGCCACCCTCACCGCGCAGACGCCACGGCAGGTGCTGGTCAGCTTGGCAGAGCCTCAGCCTTTGCCCACCCTGCCAGTCACCGACCTGTCAACCTGGCCACTGGGTACGCCCGAATCGTTGTTGCGCCGCCGGCCCGACGTTGTGGCCGCCGAGCGTCAGTTGGCTGCGGCCACCGCCAACATCGGGGTTGCCACCGCCGACCTGTTCCCGCGCATTTCGCTCACGGGTCTGTTGGGGGTCGCGAGCAACCGGGTGTCGCTGCTGGGGGAGCGGGATTCGGAGCAGTTCGCCATCGGCGCCGGCCTCGCCTGGCCCTTGTTGGACTTCGGCCGGGTGCGTGCCCGCATTGCAGCCAGTGAAGCGCAGGCCCAGCAAGCACTCGCCCGCTACGAACAAACGGTGGGAATGGTGCTGGAGGAAACCGAAGGTGCGCTGGCCCAGTTCAGCCGCACCAGCCAGCAGACCAGTCGATTGGCCAGTGCTGCGCGCAACGCCGAAGAGGCATCCCGGCTTGCGCGACTGCGGTTCGATGCCGGCGTGGTGGACTTCCTGACCGTGCTCGATGCCGAGCGTCAGACCCTGGCGGCGCGGGATGCATTGGTACAGGGCCAGGCCCAGTTGGTTGGCGCTTTGGTGGACGTGTATCGCGCGCTTGGCGGTGGCTGGGGCGACGCGCCCGCCGCCACCGCTCAGGCCGAGCCAGCCCGGTAAGTCAGCAGCCGGCCTTTGTACGCGACCTCGGTCGCCGTGGCGGGCTGGTCGATGCGGTCCTCGCGCAACACGAAGCCGTGACGGGCCATGTGGCGGTGGAATGCGCTGCGGTTGCCCCGGTCGGGGTCGACCACCCACACCTCGGCATGGAGGCTGGCGTGGCTGGCAATGAAGGCGGCCAAGGTGCCCTGCTCGTCGCGTTCGTACAGGATGTCGCTGCCCATGATCAGGTCGAACTGACCGTTGACGGGGCTGTCCTGAGCCGTCTCGTCGCCCGCCGCGGCCGCCGGCCAGGGTCCGTGGCGATAGGCCATGGGCGGCAGGTGGTTGAGTCGCAGGTTCTCCGCCAGGAACGCGCCCGCCAAGGGGTGGCAGTCGCTGGCTGTGACCGAGCGGCCTTGCCGGTGCCCCACCAAGCTGGCGATGGCCAGACCACAGCCGATTTCCAGGATGCGCTCCCCCGGCGTCACAGCCCGCTGTGCCAAGCGCGCCGCGAGCTGGCGACCCGACGGCCACAACAAGCCAAACAGCGGCCAGGCGGCCGAGGAAATGCCCAGTCGTTCCGCCACGCCGAAGGGGTCGGCGAATTGCTGACGGTCAAACAGGGAGCGAATCAGGAGGTCGTCAACGCCAGTGATGGCGACGACCTCCTGCTTGGTCAGGTAGCCTGGCATGGGGCGCAAAGCCCCACTGGAAAGGCTCCGGGAAAAGTGGAGGAGTGCCCAGTATGCGCCTCGCCCGCTGGGCGGACAATGGGGCGGATCATTTCAGGAGCCCGCATGAACCAAACCACCGAATTCGAACTGTTCGCCTTCTGGCGCACCTCTGCCACCTACCGGGTGCGGGTGGCGCTGAATTTGAAGGGCCTGACGGCGCAGGAGACCATCGTCAACCTCGACGCGGGCGAGCAGCGCAGCCCAGCGTTTCTGGCCATCAACCCGCTCGGCGCCATTCCCGCGCTGCGGCAGGCCGGCCACCCGCCGATCACCCAGTCGCTGGCGATTTTGGAGTTTCTCGATGAATTCCAACCCAGCCCGCCGCTTATGCCGCCGGATCTGCATGGCCGTGCGCGGGTTCGGTCGATCGCCGGCATGCTGGCGTCGGACACCCATCCGCTGGTGACGCCTCGGGTGAAAAAGTACCTCACCGGTGTGGGCGGGTTTGACGACGCCGCGTTTCGCGCCTGGCAGGTGCAGTGGTTTGGCACCGGTCTGGCCGCACTCGAGCAGCGGCTGGCCGCGGAGCCGGCCACAGGCGAGTTCTGCCACGGTGACACCCCCACGATGGCGGACATCTGCCTGGCCAGCATCGTGGCGGTGATGCGGGTGTTCAAAATTGCCGTAGCAGACACACCCACCGTCGACCGCATTGTGGCCGCGTGCGATGCACACCCCGCTTTTGCCAAGGCCGCGCCTGGCCTGCAGGTGGGTGCACCTGCGTGAGCGTCAGGCGGCGCGCACAGGCAGCAGGTTGATCGGTATCCTCAGATAAGACACGCCGTTCTCGTCGGGCGGTGGCAACTCGCCCGCCCGCACGTTGACCTGGATCGAGGGCAGGATCAATGCTGGCACCTCCAGCGTAGCGTCTCGGGCCGTGCGCATGGCCACGAACTCGGCCTCGCTGATGCCGTCGCGCACATGGATGTTGCTGGCGCGCTGCTCGGCCACGGTGGTCTGCCAGCGCGGTGCCCTGCTGGCGGGGGGGTAGTCATGGCAGACGTACACCGTGGTCTCGGGCGGCAGGGCCAACAGCCGTCGCATGGAGCGGTACAGCTGGGCCGCGTCACCCCCAGGGAAATCGGCCCGCGCGCTCCCCACGTCGGGCATGAACAGCGTATCGCCCACGAACACCGAGCCGTCGATACGGTAGGCCATGTCGGCTGGCGTGTGGCCGGGCACCAGCAGCGCGGTGGCCTCGGTGTCGCCAATCGCAAACCGCTCACCGTCCTGGAACAAATGGTCGAACTGGCTGCCGTCGGGCAGGAAGCTGCGTTCCAGGTTGTAGAGCTTCTTGAAGGTGGCCTGCACCGTGCGGATGTTCTCGCCAATCGCAATTCGGCCACCCACCCGCTGCTGCAGGTAGCGCGCACCCGAGAGGTGGTCGGCATGGGCATGGGTTTCCAAAATCCAGTCCACCCCGAGCTGCTGCGCTGCCAGGTAGTCGAGTACTTGGTCGGCCGACGTGGTGCCGGTGTGGCCGGACTTGAAGTCGTAGTCCAGCACCGGGTCGATCACCGCTGCCCGACGCGTGGCGTGGTCCCAAACCACGTAGGACACGGTCCATGTGTGGAGATCAAAAAATCCTTGGGTGGTGGTGGGCATGGTGGGTACAGGGATGTGGTTGGGTTGGCTTGCCGCTGTTGAAATTATTATATATTTATATATAATATTCGAAAATTAACTGATTGGATGATGCCCCAAGTACCCGTCACTGTCGATCCGGCCCAGTTGCGGCGCGCTGCTGGTCAAGCAGTGGGTGCGTTGAAGTTGCTGGCCAACGAAGACCGCCTGCTGCTGATGTGCCAGTTGTCGCAGGGCGAGATGTGTGTGGGTGAGCTGGAGTCGCACCTGGACATCCGTCAGCCCACGTTGTCGCAGCAGTTGGCTGTGCTGCGCGGTGAGGGCGCAGTGGCCACCCGGCGGCAGGGGAAAAACATTTACTACAGCGTGGCCAACCCGGCCATGTTGGACATCGTGGCGGTGTTGCACCGCCTGTATTGCGCCGAGGGGTCATGATGGTGGATTGGCAAGCATTTACGCCTTGGTCGGCGCTGGCTGGAGGCGCTCTGATTGGTCTGGCGGCCGCGTTGCTGCTGTGGCTGAATGGCCGCATCGCCGGCATCAGCGGCATTGTGGGCGGCTTGCTCAGGCCGGTGGTGGGTGACGCCGCCTGGCGAGTGGCCTTTGTACTGGGTCTGTTGCTGGCACCGCTGGCCTATGGTCTGGTGACGACACTGCCAGCGCTGCAGGTGGATGCGGGCTATGGCTTGCTGGTGCTGGCCGGTGTGCTGGTGGGCGTGGGCACCCGCTATGGCGCAGGCTGTACCAGCGGCCACGGTGTGTGCGGCCTCTCGCGCTGGTCTGTGCGGTCGCTGGCCGCCACCGCCACATTCATGGCCGCGGGCTTCGCCACGGTGTTTGTGGTGCGCCATGCCATCAACTTCTAGGGGGTCAGCTATGTTGGCATTGAGTGCGTTGCTCGCGGGGCTGGTGTTCGGCTTCGGCCTGTTGATTTCGGGTATGGCCAATCCGGCCAAGGTGCTGGGTTTTCTGGACCTTGTCGGGCCTTGGGACCCCTCGCTGGCGCTGGTGATGGTGGGCGCGATTGCGGTTGGCATGCTGGCCTTTACGCTGGCACGTGGACGCAAAACCGCGCTGCTGGGTACCCCCATGGCATTGCCCACTGGACAGCAAATCGACCGGCGACTGATCCTGGGCGGAACGCTGTTTGGCGTAGGCTGGGGACTGGCTGGTTTTTGTCCGGGCCCAGCGCTGGTGGCGCTGGGCATGGGCAATGGCAAGGCATTGGTGTTCACACTTGCCATGCTGGCGGGCATGGTGCTGTTTGAACTGCTGGAAAAACGTCGCGCCATCGCGTCGCCAGCGGCAACCGGCGGCGCATCGTGAACAGCACTACCGGCTGGGTGGCTTCGGGCGTCACCGTGGGTATTCTGGTGTCGTACGAGTTGGCGCTGGCTCTCGCGCAGCGCCGCCACCCTGACCGGTTGGCCCGCTCGGCCCATGCCAGCTTGCGTGAAGACTGGTGCGTGGCCATGTCTTCCCACGCCGGCAGCGAAATCCTCGCCGTGCAGACGCTGCGCAACTCGGTGATGTCGGCGACCATGATCGCCTCCACTGCGGTGCTGGGATTGGTTGGCACCGTCACGCTGGCAGCGCCGTCGCTGAACGTCAGCCTCGGCGATGGCAGCGGGCCAGTGCTGACCGCTCGGCTGGCGCTGGAGTTGGTGTTGCTGACCCTGCTCTTTTCGTCGCTGGTGGCCTCTGTGATGGCCGTGCGCTATTACAACCACGCGGGCTTCATTACCGCCATGCCGGTCGGCTCGGAGGCGCGACAAAAATGGTCTCAGGCGGGCATCACCTACGTGCGGCGCGCCGGTATCTTGTACAGCTGGGGTCTGCGGCACCTGGTGCTGGTCGCGCCGATTCTGGCGTCCATCTTGCACCCTTTGGCCGGGCCCGTTGCGGGCCTGCTGGTGATTGCGGTACTGTTCGGGTTTGACCGACTCACCACCGATGCGCGTTCTGATCGTTGAAGACGACTTCCTGTTGGGCGACGCGCTCGCCACTGGCCTGCGACAGCTCGGCCATGTGATCGACTGGTTTCGCAATGGCCAGGAGGCCGACGCGGCGCTGGCCGCCACCGCCTACGACGCGGTGGTGCTGGACCTTGGCCTGCCAGGTGGCGACGGCATGGTTTGGCTGGGCCGGTGGCGGGGCCGGGGCCTGAGCTTGCCGATCCTGATCTTGACCGCGCGCGACGGGGTGGAGCAGCGCATCGCCGGGCTGGACGCCGGCGCCGACGACTACCTCGTCAAACCCATCACGATTGACGAACTCAACGCCCGCTTGCGTGCGCTGGTCCGGCGCAGCGCCGGGCGTGCTCAGTCGGTCTGGCAACACGGTGGGCTGAGTTACGACCCTTCCACCAAACAGGTGCACTGGCACCAGCAACTGGTGGAGCTAACCCGGCACGAGCTCGCGCTGCTCGAAGCCTTGCTGTCGCAACCCCAACGGGTGTTGTCCAAAGACATGCTGCAGGAAAAGCTCTACGACTGGCGCGGCGACGGCCCGGAGAGCAACACGTTGGAGGTGCACGTTCACCGCCTGCGAAAAAAAATCGACCCGGCAATTGTCCGTACTGTGCGCGGCGTGGGCTATGCACTGGGCGCAGCAGACACGCTGCCCTGACCGACCCAACCAAGCCGCCCATGAGCCTGCAACGCCGCATCCTTCTGTATCTCTTGGTTTGTGCGCCACTCGTGTGGGCACTCGGGTTGGCAGTGTCGATCAACCGTGCCCATCAAGAGGTCAACGAGCTGTTTGACACCGCGATGATCCAGCTCGCCCGGCAGATGCAGGCCACCTTGCACTTCAGCGAATCGGGTAACGCAGTGCCGGCGCCTGGGACGGGGTCCAAAGGTGAAGCCGATGTGCGTGACTTGGCCATTGCTGTGTGGGATGCCAAAGGCAAGCTGTTACTGTCAGACCGCGAAGGCGTTGAGCTCACCCGCCGCCCAGAAGCAGCAGGCTTTGTGGCCGATGATATTCAGGGTGAGGCTTGGCGGGTCTACTACCTGCAGTCGGTCGATGGCGCGTGGCTGGTGGCCGCCGGGCAAAAAGTGGAAGAGCGCGACGAACTGGTCTTCAGCCTCACCGCCAGCCAAATCGTGCCTTGGCTGCTGCTGTTGCCGCTGCTGTTACTGGCGATGGTCTGGGCGGTGCGCCGGGCGTTATTGCCGCTGCGCCAGCTCACCGCCGAACTCCAGGACCGCGATGCGGGCGACCTGCGCCCGGTGCCCAACCGCCAGACCCCCGTGGAACTGCAGCCCCTGGTGGGCGCAATGAACGGCTTGTTCACCCGAATTGAAAATACGTTGGCACGTGAACGCCGCTTCACCGCCGACGCAGCGCACGAGTTGCGCACCCCGCTGGCGGTGCTGCGCGCCCAGTGGGACGTGGTGCGCCGCGCAGCTGGGACGGAACGCGCCAGCGCCGAAGCCAAGCTCACCGCTGGCATGGACCGCATGGACCGGCTGGTGACGCAGATGCTGGCGCTGTCCCGCGTGGAGGCCAGCACCGGCCTTGCGCTGAACGCCGAGGTGAACTGGCCGGACACGGTGGCCCAGGTCATCAACGACTGTCTGCCGCTGGCCGAGCGCCGCCATGTGGAACTGGCCTGCGACTGGCCACCCGAGCACCAGCACCCACTGCCGCTGTTGGGCAACGCCGCGCTGATGACGGTCATGCTGCGCAACCTGCTCGACAACGCGGTACGCTACGCACCGGAAGGCAGTCTGGTCACGCTGAAGTTCAGCCCAACACAGCTGGTGGTGGAAAACGCGGGGCCACCGCTGGTAGCCGAACAAATCGCCCGCCTCGGTGAGCGTTTTCACCGCCCCGAGGGGCAGCTAGAAACCGGCAGCGGTTTGGGTGTGTCCATCGTGCAGCGCATTGCCGCGCTGCATGGCTTGAGCGTGTCTTACGGCGCTGGTACAGACGGCCAGGGGGTGCGCGTGACGCTCACCTACGGCGCTGCGCCCAGCGCCTGAGCCTCACTTGCCGCGCGCTTTTTCCAGCAGCTGGCGTACCTCTTCGCGGCGGCCGGTGTCGGCAATGTGCCGTCCGGGCCGGGCCGGGGCTTGCATGGCGCGCTCCAGGTAGGTCACGGCTTCTTCCGGCCGCTTGGTTTCCAGCAGGTACTCGCCATAGAAGAAGTTCGGGTCAATGCCCTTGGGGTTGATTGCCAGCGCCTTCTGCAGGAGCTCTTTGGCTTTGGCTTTGTCGCCAAAACCAATCGGCCAACCCGGCACTTTGTAGTACAGCACGCCCAGACTGTTGTAGGCCGAGCCGTCCAGCGCGTTGCCATCGATCTGGATTGCCGATTCGTACAGCGCCTTGGCCTGTTTGGCCAAACCGAGCGCGCCCAGGCCGCCCTTCTCGCCGGCGTAGGTGCTGACGATGATGCCTTCCCAGACCAGCGGCTCGGCGCGGCCGGGAAAAGCCTCGGTCACCTTGCGAGCCTTGGCGGTGAGCGCTTCAAAGCGCTTTTCGCGTTCGGCGGCGGGCATCTGGTAGCGGATGACTTCCCAGTCGTGCTGCAGTTCGGTGACGGCGTCGTCCACCGGTGCGGCATGGGCCGCGAGCGGCCAGGCAAACGCCAGGGTGACGGCTGCCGCCACGGCAGAGGTGTGGGCCAGCCATCGACGGCGGGTGCTGGTGGTCGTGTGCATGAAGGTCTCCGGTTAGGTGAAAAAGGAAAGAGGCGGTGCCGCCGTCAGGCGGCGGGCAGGCTGTTGCGGTGCTTTTTGAAGCTGCTGTCCAGCCACTCGGGCACCAGACCGTTCAGCCGAACGGCCAGTTTTTCCGGGAAGCCGAGGAAGGACTCTGCGGCACCGCTCTCCAGTAAGCGCACCAGCGCGGTGGCGACCTGCTGGGCGCTGTCGGTGGCGGTGCCAGTGGCGACGTTGTAAGCGTCCACGCTGGCGTCGTTGAACTCGGTGCGGGTGCTGCGCGGCGCGAAGTACTGCACCCTCACGGACGTACCCGCCAGCTCACGGCGCAAGGCTTCGGCAAACCCGCGCAGGCCGAATTTGCTGGCGCTGTACACACTGAAGCCCGGCAGGCCCAGCCGACCGAGGGCTGAGCCGACACAAATCACCTGCGCCTGTGGCAAGGCGCGCAGGTGGCGCAGCAGCGCCTGCGTCAGCAGCATGGGGGCGAGCAGGTTGGTCTGCAGTACCTGGTGCATGGCCGGTCCGGACACGTTGCCAAGGGCGCCAAAGCTCGGCAGTCCAGCGTTGTGAATCACCACGTTGGCACCCCAGGCGGCCGCAGCCTCGGCGAGTGTTTCCAAAGCAGCGGCATCGTTCAGGTCGGCGTCGTGCCAGGCGAACTGGTCGATCGGCCGCTGGGTCAACTGGCCCAGTTCACGCGCCAGGGCCGAGAGGCGGGCCGGCGAGCGGCCGACCAGCATCATCGCCGCACCGGCCTGTGCCAGCTGGCGTGCGGCGGCTTGGCCAATGCCGCCGGTGGCGCCGGTCAGCAGCACGCGGGCGGTGGCGGCCTTCACGCCAGCACCTCGTCGCGTTGGGCGGAGCGGGTGGCCATCGGAGCAGTCTGCGGCAGCGGTAGGCTGCGGAACACGTCGCCATACAGGCGGAAGAACGCGCGTGCGGCATGGATGATGTCGGCCTGGTCTTCCGGGCGTTCAATCTGGTCCATCAGCAACTCAAAGTGGGCGGTGTGTTCCTGGTCCAGCGTGCCGTGCGAGCGCAGGTAGCTGAAGGCCGAGTCCGGCAGGCCCAGGGGTTTCTGGATTTGTTCGGCGGCCATCAGCGCCAGCGAGACACTGGTGCCTTCGAGCACGTGCACCATGCCGAAAAAGCCCAGCGGGTTGCGGCGGGCGATGGTGTCGTAGGCGTATGCCACCATCACCTCGGTGGCATGGCCGGGTCTGCCGTGGCGGACCGCCTGTTCGTCGGCACCGCAGGCGCGAATGTCGTTCAGGATCCACTCGTCATGGCCCTGCTCTTCCTCAATGTATTCGTCCATCGCGGGGTTCAGCCAGGCGTGGTGGGCCGGCAGTGCGGCCCGGCAGGCGTGCAGCAGCGGCACGGTGTGGCGCACGTGGTGGTAGGCCTCGCGCAGGAATGCCAAGTAGCTGGGCAGCGAGACTTCGCCGCGCAAACAGCCCTGGATGATGGGGGTGCCAAGCAGCCCAAGGCGGGCGTCGGCGGTCTCTTCAAGCAGGCGGGCGTGAAAGCTCATGGGGTTCTCCAATTCAAAAATTCAAAGTTCGGCGACTGGCGTGGCCAGGCCCAGCGCTACCGCATGGGCGGAGAGGACCTGCTGGCGCTGCGGCCGGCCATTGGCCGTGGCCATGCCGGATTCGGCGGTGAACGGGGCCTGCGCGCGCACCCAGTGCCGCACCTGGGCGTAGTCGGGCAACTGGGCATTGGCCTGGGCCACCGCGCTTTGCAAGGTGGCATCGGTGGTGCCCGCAACCATGGGCCACAGCACCGCACAGAGTTCGGGTTCACCGTCGCCGAGCACCACGGCCTGGGCCACGGCCGGGTGGTTGCGGAGCGCGGTTTCCACCCATTCAGGGGAGACGTTGCGGCCGAACGCGGTGATGAGCACGTTCTTCTTGCGGCCATGCACGAACACAAAGCCGTCGTCGTCGATTCGGCCCAGGTCGCCGGTGGGCCACCAGACAGGCGGCGTCGTGGTGTCGCCCAGGTAGCCGAGGAACAGGCTGCCAGCCACTTCCAGTTCACCGTCGGACGCGAGGCGAAGCTGGGCATGGGGCAGCGCCCGGCCAGCGGAGCCGGGCTGGTCAGCGCCGGGCAGGTTAAGCGTTTGCACCGAAGCCCCTTCCGACAGGCCATAGCCCTCAAAGGCGGGGATGCCACAGGCCCGCGCTGCGCGCAACAGGTCCGCCCCTACGGCCGCACCGCCCACGGCCACCAGTTTCAGGCTGGCAGGCGCGGTTTGCCGGGTGTGTTGCAGGTGGCCTGCCCAGGCGCGCAGCATTTGCGGCAGCAGGATCACGCTGTGGGGCCGGTGTCGCGCCACGGCGGCGTTGAACAGCGCCGCGTCGAAACTGGACGAGCCCACCAAGCCGAGTTGTTGCAGTGGCAGGGTGATGAGCGTGGCGCCCCGGCGCAGTGGCGCCAGCACGCCGGCCAGGTTTTCCAGCAGCACGGCGAAGGGCAGCGCACACAGGTGGCGGCGGATGTCGAGTGGCGCCATGGCCTCCACCAGGCTGTCGGCCACCCGGGCCATGCCGGCGGTGCCCAGGCACACACCTTTGGGTGCGCCGGTGGTGCCGGAGGTGAAGGTGATCTTGGCGGTGCCGGCGGGCAGGGCCACGGGGCTGGCGGGCAGGCGCAGCCAGGCCAGGGACTGGCCTGCGACCGTCACCGAGGTGGTCGGCAACGGCCACTGGGCCGCCAGCGCGGGGGTGGTGAGCACGGTGTCCACCCCGGCGGCGCGCAGCGCATGCTGCACCTGGGCCGCGGTGAAGAACACGGGCAGCGGCACATGCACCACGCCCGCCTGGGTGGCGGCTTGGTCGGCCACCACCCACGCGGGGCCGTTGTCCATCAAGGTGGCGAGCACCCGGGTGTGTTGCGTGCGGAGTTGGGTGGCCAAGGCCTCGGTCTGGGCGTGCAGCTCGGCGTAGCTGAGGGTCTGGCGGCCGTCGTCGAGGGCGGTGGTGCCCACTGGCACAGCGGTGGCGGTCATGTGGCGCCTCCGCGCCGGGCTTGACGGCGGGCCAGTTGCTGCAGCGCCTGGCGCAGGTGGCCCGCCAGCACCACCGGGCGGTGGTCGTAGTAGCTGCCCCAGTGGGCGGCTTCGTCACCCAGCGCGGCCGGGTCGGCGATGCCGAGTGCCAAGGGGGTAACGCCGATGCGTACAAACAGGTGGCGCAGTTCGGCGGTGAGCGTGCTCACCACCCACTGAAAGCCCTGGCTGGCCAGGTGCGGACCGAGCAGCAGGATCAGCCGGCGGCCTTCGCCAGACCGGTCCGACGCGAGGTGACCCACCTCGACCACGCCCTTGCGCAGGGCGGGCCCGTCGGTGCTGTTGCCCAGCAAGGACTCAACCGGCGCGTGGAGGTAGCGCTCCAGAAACAGCGGGCCGCTGTCGGCGTTGCGGTAACCGGCCGCGGCCACGATGCCGCTGGCGTCTTGGAGACTGACCAACACTGGCGCAAACCCTTGCACCTCGGCGCCGTAGTGGCGGGCGTAGATGCCGCGGATGTACGCCTCGACCTCGGCGCGCTGCGGATCGTCCACGGCATGGACGCGCAGCTGCGGCGCGGCGGGCGCCCGAACCTCGTCGGGAATGTCGGCGCCGTCGTGTGAAGACCAGGCCATGAACATGCAACCTCCTTGATGCCCTTGCACGGAACAATGTGCAAGTGTTGGAGGCCATGCTAGGCAGGGGACATGAACAACACCTTAAGCTGACGTCGGCACGACGGACCTGTTTTGCTATGGTTTACGTAGCTGCTTCGTGAGATTCCACAAGGGCTTGGGGCTGGTTTGGCTTAAAAATGGCTTTCTGAACCCGATTTGCGCCACTTTTTGGGGCTTCAGTCGGGGAAGGGCGTTATCGGATCGCCCGGTACCCAGGGCGGGTACTTGACCATGGACCGGTCGAACAGCGGGCTGGCCAGCCAGCTTTGCAACCAGGCCTGCGTTGCATGGAACGGGGCGCCGGCCCACCAGTCCGGCAGCACGGCGGCGAACTGCCGGACAAAGGGCATCACAGCGAGGTCAGTCAAACAGGGTTGGGCATCGCCCAGAAAGGGCTGCTGCCGCAGCCGCTGTTCCAGTGGGGCAATCAGCGCCTCGATGGCCTCATCTCGGTAGCGTGTCTGCGCCTGCTCGGGGAAACGCTCCGGGTATTTGTAGCGGTCCAGCGCGTGTTTGAAGGGGCCGTCGTTCGCTGCCACCAGCGCTTGGTTGCTGGGGGTGTGGCTGCGGCCCAGCCAACCGTCGGGATCGCCCGCTTGCCACGCCCAGACCATGATGTCCAGGCTGTGCGTTAGCACCGCGCCGGGCAGCACCAGCACCGGCACTGTGGCGGCGGGGGACACGTCTAGCAGGGCCTGCGGCTTGGCGCGCAAGGCGACTTCGCGCAATTGCACCGTGTGGCCCGCCTGGAGCAAGGCCATGCGGGCGCGCATGGCGTAAGGGCAGCGGCGGAACGAGTAAAGAACCGGCAGGGAGGCGTCAGGCACCGGCACGGCGAATGTCACGCAGCATGAAGAGGTAGAGGCCCTCGACCTTCTCGCGGGCCCACGGCGTTTTGCGCAGGAACTTGAGGCTGGAGGCGACGCTGGGCTCGTGGGTGAAGCAGCGCACCGGGATGCGCTGGCCCAGGTCATCCCAGCCGTAATGGTCGGCCAGCTGTGTGACGATCTGCGCCAGCGTGACGCCGTGCAAGGGGTTGCGCGGCTGGGCTGGCGGCGGAGCGCTGGGGGGCGTGTCGTGGGGCGGCGCGGTCATGACGCCATTGTCGCTGGCAGCGTGCTGCCCTCCCTGCATGTGGCGAACCACGTGCAGGGAGGGCCCGTCGGCGAGCGTCAGGCCAGCGCGGGCTCGGCCTGGGGCGCAGCGGCCTTGACCGGGCTGCGAATGAGGTGGTCAAACGCCGACAATGCGGCTTTGGAACCCTCGCCCGCGGCGGTGATGATTTGCTTGTACGGCACGGTGGTCACGTCGCCCGCCGCGTAAATGCCCGGCAGGTTGGTGGCGCACTTGTCGTCAATCACGATTTCGCCGTAGCGGGACAATTCCAGCGTGCCCTTGAGCCATTCGGTGTTGGGCACCAGACCGATCTGCACGAACACACCCGCCAGTTCCACCAGGTGCTCGGTGCCGGTGGCGCGGTCCTTGTAGCGCAGGCCGTTGACCTTTTGGCCATCGCCGGTCACCTCGGTGGTTTGGGCGTTGGTGTGAACGGTCACGTTGGGCAGGCTTTTCAGTTTGGCCACCAGCACCGCGTCGGCCTTGAGCTGATCGGCGAACTCGATCAGCGTCACGTGTTCCACCAGACCGGCAAGGTCGATCGCGGCTTCCACGCCGGAGTTGCCGCCGCCGATCACCGCCACTTTCTTGCCCTTGAACAACGGGCCGTCGCAGTGCGGGCAGTAGGCCACGCCCTTGTTTTTGTACTCCTGTTCACCGGGCACGTTGACATTGCGCCAGCGCGCGCCGGTGGCCAAGATGACCGCGCGGCTTTTCAGCTCGCCGCCATTGGCCAGCTTCACCGTGGCCAAGCCACCGGGCTCGGTCTCGGCGGTGAGCGAGGCCACGCGCTGGCCATTCATGATGTCCACGTCGTAGCTGCGCACGTGCGCTTCCAGCGCGGCGGCAAACTTTGGGCCGTTCGTCTCTGGGATGGCGATGTAGTTCTCGATGCCCATGGTGTCCAGCGTCTGGCCACCAAAACGTTCGGCCACAACGCCGGTGCGGATGCCCTTGCGGGCGGCGTACACCGCGGCCGCTGCGCCAGCCGGGCCACCACCGATGATCAACACGTCAAAGGCCTCTTTTTGGTTCAGTTTGGCCGCGTCACGGGCGGCGGCACCGGTGTCTACCTTGGCCAGGATCTCGGCCAACTCCATCCGGCCCGAGCCAAACGGTTTGCCGTTCAGGTACACCGCGGGCACGGCCATGATTTGCCTCTCCTCGACCTCGGCCTGGAACAGGCCGCCGTCCACCGCCACGTGGCGGACGCGGGGGTTGAGCACCGCCATCAGGTTGAGGGCCTGCACCACATCGGGGCAGTTGTGGCAGGTCAGCGACATGTAGGTCTCGAACACCAGGTCGCCCTCCAGCGAGCGAATCTGGTCGATCACGTCCGCTTCCACCTTGGGCGGGTGACCCCCGGCCTGCAGCAGGGCCAGCACCAGCGAGGTGAATTCGTGGCCCATGGGGATGGCGGCGAAGCGCACGCCCATGTCGGCGCCGGCGCGGCTGATCTGGAAAGACGGCTTGCGCGCGTCGGTGCCGTCGAAGCGGGCGCTGACCTTGTCGGAAAGCTGGGCGATTTCTTCCAGCAGTTCGCGCATCTCTGCCGACGCGGGGCGGTCGTCCAGCGAAGCGACCAATTCGACCGGGTGCACCACGCGCTCGAGGTAGGCCTTGAGTTGGGTTTTGAGGTTGTCGTCCAACATGGTGTGTCCTTGAAATCTTGGAATCAAATCAACGGCTTCAAACCGATTCAACAGCCCCCTGCAGTAAGGGGCTGGCAACGCGGCTCGCGGTGCCGGTGGCGGGGCCACCGGCGGCCGGAGGGCGTCAGATCTTGCCGACGAGGTCCAGCGAAGGGGTCAGGGTCTTGGCGCCTTCGTTCCACTTGGCTGGGCACACCTGGCCGGGGTTGGCGGCGGTGTACTGGGCGGCCTTGAGTTTGCGCAGGGTTTCCTTGACGTCGCGTGCGATCTCGTTGGAGTGGATCTCGGCGGTCTTGATCACGCCATCGGGGTTGATCACGAAGGTGCCGCGCAAGGCCAGACCTTCTTCAGGAATGTGCACACCGAAGGCGTTGGTCAGGGCATGCGTGGGGTCGCCCACCAGCGGGAATTTGGCCTTGCCCACGGCGGGG
>CAZANT010000017.1:0-17274 GCA_964486575.1 uncultured Burkholderiaceae bacterium
TATGGCTGCAGACAGAACAGGCTCGCTATCCGGCCTGACGGAAACGGAAGCAAAGGAGTTTCATGGGATTTTCATGACCAGCTTCATCGGGTTCACCGTGGTTGCCATCGTGGCCCACGTGCTCGTGTGGGCCTGGCGTCCCTGGCTCTAAACAGCCACTTACCAGGAAAAGCAATGACTGACATCACGCACAACTCTCTTCAGTCCATGTTGAAAAACGACGCCAAGAGCTTCTACGGCATCTTTGTAACGAGCTTCATCGTGATTCTGGCGGTAGCCATCGTGGCGCAGTTGCTGACCTGGCAATGGCGGCCCTGGTTTCCAGGCGCTGAGAGTGAAAAGTCGATGATCGGCGGCGTCAAGTCGGCGGTCTATACGTTTATGTCCCACTTAAATTAGGAGATCGGGATCATGTGGAGAATTTGGCTTCTATTCGACCCACGCCGTGCGCTGGTCGCTCTGTTTACATTCCTGTTCGTTCTGGCCATCGTGATTCATTTCATCTTGCTCAGCACCAACAAGTTCAACTGGCTGGATGGCGCCGCAAAAACACCTGCAGCGCAAAACTCGTCCATGCCGGCACCGACGAAGTAACAACGTCGATTTCAAAAAGAAATGGGGGACAAGGTCAGGGCGGGCCGCTCTGTCTTGTTCACCTGTGAGATTTTTGTCAGGTGTGGGCCAGTGTGCCTTCATCTGGCCAAAAGGAGTTGAACATGGCCATGCTCAGTTTTGAAAGAAAGTACCGCGTGCGCGGTGGAACCCTGATTGGCGGGGACCTGTTTGACTTCTGGGTTGGGCCGTTCTACGTCGGCTTCTTCGGGGTTACGACGGTGTTCTGCTCACTGATCGGAATTTTGTTGATTGCCTGGGGTGCGTCTCAAGGTAATACCTGGAATTTGTGGCAAATCAACATCGCACCACCCGACCTCAAGTACGGGCTCGGCATGGCGCCGCTGCTCGAAGGTGGGCTCTGGCAGCTCATCACGGTGTGCGCAATTGGCGCTTTTGTGTCCTGGGCGCTGCGCGAGGTGGAGATTTGTCGAAAGTTGGGGATGGGATACCACGTCCCGGTGGCTTTTGCATTCGCCATTGGCGCCTATGTCACGCTGGTGGTAATTCGCCCGGTGCTGATGGGTGCGTGGGGCCACGGGTTCCCGTACGGCATCATGAGTCACTTGGACTGGGTGTCGAACACTGGCTACCAGTACCTGCACTTCCATTACAACCCAGCCCATATGCTGGGGGTGAGCTTCTTCTTTGCGACCACTTTTGCTTTGTCGCTGCACGGGGCACTGATCCTGTCGGCCACGAACCCGAAAAAGGGGGAGGTGGTCAAGACGCCTGAGCACGAGAACACCTTCTTCCGCGACACCATCGGTTATTCGATTGGCACCTTGGGCATCCACCGGCTGGGGTTGTTCCTCGCCTTGGCGGCGGTGTTCTGGAGCGCGGTGTGCATTGTGATCAGTGGGCCATTCTGGACCCGCGGCTGGCCCGAGTGGTGGAGCTGGTGGCTGAACATGCAAATCTGGCGTTAAAACCCAGCCACTGCCCAGGAGACACACATGGCTGAATACCAAAACCTCTTCACGCAGGTGCAGGTTGTTGCACCCTCGTACCCCGGCGTGCCACTGGTGCGCGACAACAACGAACGGGAGGGTACGCCCACCCACGTGCACCTGTTCGGACGCCTCGGCGATGCGCAAATCGGGCCGATCTATCTCGGCTGGTTTGGTCTGGCATCGTTGATTTGCGGCTTTATCGCTTTTGAGATCATTGGCTTGAACATGTTGGCCCAGGTGAACTGGGATCCCATCCAGTTTGTACGCCAGTTGTTCTGGCTGGCACTGGAGCCACCGGCGCCCGCCAACGGTTTGAAGATACCTCCGTTGAACGAAGGTGGCTGGTGGCTGATGGCCGGCTTCTTCCTGACCGCGTCACTGCTACTTTGGTGGGTTCGGATGTACCGGCGCGCGCGCGCCTTGGGCATGGGTACCCACGTGGCGTGGGCGTTTGCCGCCGCGATTTGGCTGTTCTTGGTTCTAGGCTTCATCCGCCCTTTGTTGATGGGCAGTTGGGGCGAGGCGGTACCGTTCGGTATCTTCCCGCACCTCGATTGGACGGCTGCGTTCTCCATCCGGTACGGCAACCTGTTTTACAACCCGTTCCACATGCTGTCGATTGCCTTCCTGTATGGCGCGACGCTGATCTTTGCGATGCACGGTGCCACCATCCTGGCGGTGAGTCGGTTTGGCGGCGAGCGTGAGATAGAGCAGATCGTGGACCGTGGGACCGCCTCCGAACGTGCCGCTCTTTTCTGGCGCTGGACCATGGGCTACAACGCCACGATGGAGTCAATCCACCGCTGGGGCTGGTGGTTTGCGGTGTTGTGCCCGTTAACAGGGGGGATCGGCATTCTGCTCACCGGCACGGTAGTGGACAACTGGTACCTGTGGGCCGTCAAACATGGTGTTGCACCGTCTTACCCAATGGTCTATCCGGTGTTGGCCGACCCAGCGCTGCTCCAGGGAGTCAAACCATGAAGATCATTCTGCAAACCCTGGCCGTCTTGGGCACTGTCGCTCTGCTTGCAGGCTGTGAACGCCCACCCGTTGACAGCGTGCAAAGTGGCCCTCGCGGCACCGGTATGGAACAGGTATACAACCCGCGCATCCTGGCCACCAAAGCGAGCAACAACGCCGTGCCCGAGGCACTGGCACCCGCCAGCGCCGATGGCCCCAAAGCCAGCGCGGTGTACCAGAACGTCAAGGTACTGGGCGATCTGAGTGTGGGCGAGTTCACCCGCCTGATGACTGCCATGACCGCCTGGGTGTCGCCCGAGCAGGGATGTACCTATTGCCACAACCCAGCCAACTTTGCCGAAGACAGCAAGTACACCAAGGTGGTGGCCCGCCGCATGGTGGAGATGACGCAGCACATCAATCAGGACTGGAAGAACCACGTCGCCAACACTGGCGTGACGTGTTACACCTGCCACCGGGGCAACCCGCAGCCGGCGAACACCTGGTTCACGCCGGCAGAACCCAAGCAGGCCAAACGCGCTGCGGGTGGCGACGCGGGACAGAACAGCCCGGCCAAATCGGTTGCGCTGGCGTCGTTGCCCTACGACCCACTGACGCCGTTCCTGTTGGAGAGCAAACCCATTCGCGTGGCTGGCACGGCGGCGCTGCCGGAAGGAAACCGGTCGTCGATCAAGCAGACCGAGTGGACCTACGGCCTGATGATGCACATGTCTGACTCGCTGGGTGTGAATTGCACGTTCTGTCACAACACCCAATCGTTCGGCAACTGGGAAACCAGCCCACCGCAACGCACCACTGCATGGCATGGCATCCGGATGGCCAAGGACCTGAACCAGTCGTACCTGGTGCCGTTGACCGCGACTTTTCCAGCTGAACGTCTCGGCCCGGTGGGCGATGTGGCCAAGGTCAACTGCGCCACCTGCCACCAGGGTGCCTATAAGCCACTCAACGGTGAAAGCATGCTGAAGAACCACCCCGAATTGGCTGGCGCCAAGCGACTGCCTGCCGCGACCCCCGTGGCAGCTGTGACGCCGGGGAACTGAGGCAAGCAACGGCCGGGCGCAGCGCGCCTGCCACTGCTTTTGGGGCGGTTTCCATGTCCAGCCCCGCGGCCCTGTCAGAGCAATCTGGCAGGGTCTTTTTCATGCTTGCGCGCCTTGGGAGGCAACCGGGACATACTGAGGCGATTTACGGATGTGTGCTGGTCAGGCGAGTGGCGCATGCTGGGTCTGTGCCCGTAGACCGCGCGGTTTCGTCACTCTAGAGACCACTGGTAGCTATGTTACTTGTAGCATTAGCGCCATATTTCACCTAGGCTATGCCACAAATTGGCTGTAAATCTGAAAGAAAACCTCCCAGAACCGTGTTGGGAGCGCATCGTGGGGCTTGGCAGCCACTCTGGCGCTGCCGAAGGTCGTCGGCATTGGCCTCAAGATGGAGTGCATGCGGGTGGCTGTGGCGCCGTTTCGCGCTGTGGTGACCTGTGCGGACACGGGGAACTCAGCGCCCAATGCGTCTGCAGGAAGGGCCGCAAGGGAGGGTGCCCAGCGGGCGGGGGGGAAGGCGCTAGTCGGCCAGCGGGGTGGCGCGCAAGGTAGCCAAATGCTGTTTGTCCAACGTGCCGCGTGGCGGGGAGTTGTCGGTCTTACGCGACCGCAGCCCCCATTTCCACAAGGCTTCCGATGGCAGAGGCAGCACCATGAACCAGTGCTCCAAGATGGCCAGCGACAGCAGGGTGGCGACAAAGGTGAGGCCGGTGGCCTCGAAACCCGATACGGCGGGCGCCAGCGCAGCCTGCCAGACCAGCGCAGCCAGACCGGTAGCCAATGTGACGGCAACGGGGAACAGCATGTTCATGGGTTGGCGCCGGAAGTAGCTGTCGATGTATTGGAGGTGGGGCGGCAGAAACCCTTCGTTGAGGTTTCGGACACCAAGAAACACGTTGAGCTTGGCGCTTTGCCGCATCACCCACAGCACGAGGTAGGTCCACCAGCCCGTCATGTTGCTGCCCTCGTAGGTCGCCAGGAAGACTGCCACTGCCAACACCACCAGTGCCAGCTCATGGTGGGCCATGGCCTGAAAGGCCTGCACGAAGCGCCGCCAGCCGGCGTTGTCTGCAGTGCAGGGGGTGCGGCGTGGGCCGGTGACGTAACCCAACAGAAACGCCACCTCTTGCCACGCCCAGACCATCAGCGCACAGGTGAAGCCGCAGTAGGCGCCTGCCACAGAGGTGTCGTTGCGGCTCGCGGCCAGCCCATACAAGGCCAACAGCAGAACCACAGTGGCGCCCAGCAGGGTCCATTTGAAGGTGCGCTGTGGCAGCCCGTCGAGGTACAGGATCACACCCGTACTGAACCACCACAGAAACAGGGTGAAGACGACCGGTAGGAGGTACAGGCTCATGACGGTGCGTCTTGCCGAACGGCCTCACCAGGCGGGTGCCATGCGAACCTGTTGCGGCAGTGTGTTGGATTTCACTGGCATGAAGTACAGCTTCACAAAGGTGCTAGCGCCCGCGACGGCCAAGCGCAGTTGCTGCGCTTTGCCCAACAACCCGCCACGCGCCTTGGCCGCGGCCATGCGCTGGGAAATCTGGAACAGGCGATCCAGTCCGGCGCGGAAGGCGGGGTGGTCGGTGTCCAGCGTCAACGGGAACACCTGTTTGGTGATTTCCGAGGTGATGTTGAAGACCGCGTAGTCGTAGGCGGTGGGCTCCAAGCCCATGGCCTGCTTGAGGGCCGGACGGGTGTGGTCGCGCACATACATGGTGGCGTAGACCGCCAGCAAGAAAAAACGAATCCACAGCGTGTTGCCGCCTCGCAGCAGGTGCGGGTTGGCGCGCATGATCAGTGCGAACGATTCACCGTGGCGGAATTCGTCGTTGCACCAACGCTCGAACCAGCGAAAGATCGGGTGGAAGCGCAACTCGGGGTGGCGTTCCAGTTGCCGGAAGATGGTGATGTAGCGGGCGTAGCCAATCTTTTCAGACAAATAGGTCGCGTAGAAGATGTACTTGGGCTTGAAGTAGGTGTAAGCCTTGGTGCGCTTCAGGCCACCGAGGTCCACGCCCAGACCAAAGTCTTTCAGGGACTGGTTGATGAAGCTGGCATGTCGCGACTCGTCACGCGCCATGAAGGTCATCAACGCCTTGATGTCAGGATTGCTGACGTTCTTACGGATTTCGTTGTACAGCACACAGCCGGAAAACTCGGACGTGACGGAACTGATCAGGAAGTCGATGAACTCCTGCCGCAGTTCGGGCGAGAGCTGCGGCATCAGAGTTGCCACTTCTTCGCCAAAGGCCTCCGTGCGCTGAAAGTGGTCGTGGTTGTTGTCGCCTTCGTACTCGGCCATCATCGCGTCCCACTCGGCGCGCACAGGCGACACGTCAATGCGGTCCATCGCGGCGTAGTCGGTGCGGTAAAACTTGGGGCTGAGCAGGGTGTTGGACTCCGCCATACGGGTGGCGTCCTCGGAGCTGACGATCGGGTTGACTGTGGCGGTGCTCATGGAACTTCCTTGTCAGTGCTGGGCTTTTGCCAGCAGCAGTCGTGCAAAAACACTGGCATTCACTGGACCGAATGACTCCAGGTCCACCATGCGGCCTGTGGTCGGGTCGTGCAGGGTCAGGCGACCATCAGAACGGCCAATCAGCTCAAAGGCAGGCTCTGCCCCCACGCCATTCCGTTTTCTCTCGCGCGCCAGGCCCCGCAGAGTGCCCCGCACAAATCCAGCTTGGCCCGTGATGGCCTCAATCAGCTGACCGTTTCGTGCGTCAATCACCGCCACAGCCCCATCGGCCCGATCCTCAAACCGCAGCGGCACCACCACCGCAGCGGGCGCGTCGGACGCGCGAATGGGGGTGCCAGACAAGCGGATGGACACCACGCTGGCCATCACGACCAAAAGCATGGCAGCGGCGGCCAACAGCAGGCCACGCGGGATGGTGTTCGAGGGGTGGTGACCTTGGGCCGGTGCGGTCATATGGGACTCAGGTGAGAGGGGCTGTGGACGTCGGCATGCGCTGCCGCGGCAGCCGCATGGCGGTTGGGACTGCTCAGCGTTTGTCCGGTGGTCTGTCGCCAGGCGCTCGACAAGGTCTGGGCAACTGCAGCGACATTCGGCACGCAACGCAACATCGGTTCAGGCGAGGCCACGCGCCAGGGGCGCGCATGGGGCCACAAATGCACGAACGCAATCTTTTCGCCAGCCATCAACTGGAGCGGAATGTCACCGGTGCCGTCTTTCCGAGCGCGCAGTCCGGCGGCCGCGACGGTGCGGAAGGGCAGGTTGAAAGTCAGTGTCAGAACAATGCCGATACGCATCACCACCCGCTTGTTGGTGAGGGTGTAGACCGTGGTGCGGCTCGACAGCCAGGCCAGCAGTCCCAGCGCGGCCAAGGCGAACACGGCCAGTGGTAACAGCAGCAGTGCCGCCATGGCACCGTCGTATGCGGTCCCGCCATTCGACCAGGCCGTCACGGCACGCAGCGTCAAAATCACGCAGAAGTACACAGTCAGGCTGCGCACATGGAACACGTCGCGCGCCATGGCCCAGGCGTCAGGGGAGCCTTGCCAGAGCAGGCGCTCGTCGGCTGGCAGTTGTTCGGGCAAGCCGTGGGACGCCTCGAACTCGTGTTCGTGCTCGTGGGTGGTTTCTTTCACAGCAGTGGCTCCTGGCGAGCCGCTGTGGCGTACAGGGTGCCAGCACCGTAATAGGCCATGATTTTTTCTTCCTCCAGCAGCGTGACTGAGTCGGCTTGCCGGGTTCCTGGTACTTGCGCGAATTGCGCGCCCAGAATGGCTCGTACCGTGATCTGGCGATTACCAATGCGTGTGAAGTTGATCGGCAGTAGGACGCTGCGCTGCCCGCCGACGTCCACTTCCAGGTAGCGGAACAGCATTTCGGAGCGGTCGACCCAGATGTCGGTCACGGTGCCGCCGACTGCACCATCGGCGCCCACCACCGGCAAGCCGCGCGGGTCGGTGTCTTGGTGCGCCACGCTGAACGAGGTGTCGGCCCGCAGCGGCACGATGCGGTGTGTGCCTTCGAAAGTCAGGTCGGGGGTATCGGCCCGGTCAGCGTAGGCACCGGGACCCACGCCGTCCAGCATCGCATCGCCGGTGGGTACCAGCGGCGCACCAGGCCAGGGGCCGGTTGGCGCGGCGCGGAGTTGCTGTGGCGACACCTTGGTGTTGGGTACGCTCACTTCGCCGCCGTGTTGTAGCTTGAAAGTCTTTGGGCTGGGAATCGGTGGCCAGCCCTGCACTGTGATGTGGCCCGAGCGGTCCGACTCCAACGGGTAGCCCTCGCGCTTGTTTTCCTGCAAGAGGTAGTAGATCAGGCCCGCAAAAAAAGCCCAGAAAACATAGAGCGCGATTTGCGCGACGTCGACATACCCAGTAATGGCGCCAGCAGACATGGTGGTTTCTCCTTGGAAAAATTAGCCGGGAAGGTCGGCCAACCCGAATTTGGCCGTTGGAACAGAACGCGCTTTGTGGGTCGAACGGACCAGCGGACCCAAAGCAATCAAGGTGGCAAACAGCAGGTAGATTTCCAGGTGGTAGACGAAGCTGTAGCCGGTGGCTGGGTTGCTCAGGCCAGGGCCCAGCGCGCCGCGGGTGGCGAGCTCAGACACGATGTCACGGATGGCGCCACCCATCGCCAACGCCACGCCATAACTGGTGGCTTGGACCGCGCCCCAGGCGCCCAGCGCCAAGCCAGTCAGTCCGGTGGACTCCAGGCTCATAGCCGCGGTCAGCGTACCCACCGAGAACAGGCCTGCGCCAAAGCCGATCAGCAGCGCCCCGCAGCGAAACAGCGTCGGGGAAGCCAATGGTTCGGCAAAAATCACGGCAGAAAACGCGACCAGACCTGCCAGCGCGCCCGTGGCGGCCAGCCGGTACGGGTCCATGCCCCGGTTGAGCCAGTACGCAGCCAAGGCGAAAGCGCCCAGCGCACCGAGCGCCATGATGGCGGTCAGCGCGGTGGTGGCGGCCACCGAGAGCCGCAGGACCTCGCCACCGTAGGGCTCCAGGATAATGTCCTGCATGCTGAAGGCCGCTGTGCCCAGGCCCAGGGCCACCAGAAACCTCAACGCGTTGTTCTGTTTGGCAAAGGCTGCCCAGGTGCTGCGGAAGGTGGGCTGAATCAGGTCTGACGAGGTGCCTGCCGGGTTACGTGGCTCCTGCTTCCAGAGCGCAACCGCGTTAAGCCCCATTGTCAATACCGCAGCGCCTTGCACAACCTGGATCAAGCGCAGCTGGCTGAAGTTGTCCAGCAGCAGGCCAAAGCCCAAGCCGCTGGCCATGGTGCCTACCAGCAGCATCACGTACATCAGAGCCACCACGCGCGGGCGCGATGCGGCGGGTGCGAGGTCGGTGGCGAGGGCCAGCCCGGCAGTCTGTGTGGTTTGCAACCCAGCGCCGACCAACAAGAAGGCCAGGGCCGCACTGGCTTGGCCGACCCACACCGGCGCACGCGAGTCGCCCGACAACAAAATCAATGCAAACGGCATGATGGCCAGCCCGCCGAACTGCATCAGCGTACCGAACCAGATGTAGGGGACCCTGCGCCAGCCGAGCACCGAGCGGTGGGTGTCGGAGCGGAACCCTACCAACGCGCGGAAGGGCGCAACCAGCAGTGGCAGTGCCACCATCAGCGAAACCAACCAGGCGCTGACCCCCATCTCTACAATCATGACCCGGTTCAAGGTGCCGATCAGCAAGGCGGTCGCCATGCCCACAGTGACCTGAAACAGCGACAGGCGCATCAATCGACCCAGTGGCAGTTCGTTGCTGGCCGCGTCGGCGAACGGCAGAAACCGGGTGCTGACCCGAGTCCAGGCGTTTGCGATGCCGCCGCGCATGGCGTTCATGCCCGAACCAGCTCCAATGCGTGGGATTTGTAAAAGCTGCTCGACACCCGCAGGCTGCGCGCGGTCTGCCAAGCGGCAAGCTCCGGGTGGGCTTGAATCAGGCGTGTCAGGGTGTGTTCACCGACCGGCTCAATGAATGGCGCGCGGTCTTTACGGGGAAACATCCGGCCGATCGCAATCATGGTGGCCAGCACCGGTGTTTTCGGGGCAAAGGTGAACAGCAGTGAGGTGCGGGTGCGCGCCGCCAGGGTGGCCAGGACTGCGACCATGTCGGCCTGGACATAGTGGATCATCGAGTCCATGCCCACCACATGATCAAACTGGCCCAAGGCTGGGTCCAGCATGTCGCCGGAGCAGAATTCAATGCGGCCCGAACCCAGGTCGACAGGGACCCGGTCACGCGCCAGTTGCACCAAAGTGGGTGAGAGGTCAATTGCCACCACCTCGGCACCGCGGCGCGCCGCTTCGACCGCAAGTGCGCCGGTGCCGCAGCCAGCATCCAGTAGGCGTCGGCCAGTCAGGTCGGCGGGTAACCAGTCGAGCAGGGTGTTGCGCATTTGGTCGCGTCCGGCACGCACGGTGGCGCGGATGCCGCTGACAGGCGCGGTCGAGGTGAGCCTGGCCCAGGCCTCGACGGCGGTCCGATCGAAGTACTCCTCGAGTTGACCCCTGCGTTGTTGGTAGGAGGCGTAGGCCATGTGTTTCTCCGGAACAGCTCAATCGAAACCCAGCAGGTCGAAAATATCGCGGTCTTTCATCGGCACTGCATTGAGCGGGTCCGAACCCAGCCACAGTGCGGCGGCCAGGCGCATGTACTCCGTCTTCACGGCCTCCAACTCTGGGGAGACTTCCATTTCAAACAGCGTGGCTTTTTTCAGACGGCTGCGGCGAATCACGTCGAGGTCTGGGAAGTGCGCAGCCAGCTTCAGGCCAATTCGGTCGTTGTATTTGTCGATCTGGTCGGTGGCAGCGCTGCGGTTGGCGATCACACCGCCCAGGCGCACGTTGTAATTCTTCGCCTTGGCACCGATGGCTTGAACGATGCGGTTCATCGCGAAGATGGAGTCGAAGTCGTTGGCGGTAACGATCAGAGCTCGGTCAGCGTGCTGCAACGGCGCGGCAAAACCACCGCACACGACGTCACCCAGCACGTCAAAAATCACCACGTCGGTGTCTTCCAGCAGGTGATGCTCCTTCAGCAGCTTCACCGTTTGACCCACCACGTAGCCACCGCAACCCGTGCCTGCCGGCGGACCGCCCGCTTCGACACACATCACGCCGTTGTAGCCAGGGAACACGAAGTCCTCAATGCGCAGTTCTTCAGCGTGGAAGTCCACCGTCTCCAACACGTCAATGACGGTGGGCAGCATCTTCTTGGTCAGGGTGAAGGTTGAGTCGTGTTTGGGGTCGCAGCCAATTTGCAGCACCCGTTTGCCCATGTGGGAGAAAGCCGCCGACAGGTTGGACGACGTGGTGCTTTTGCCGATTCCACCCTTGCCATAGATGGCAAACACCTTGGCGTTGCCGATCTTGAGGTTGGGATCTAACTGCACCTGCAGGCTGCCCTCGCCGTCTTCGCGAATGGAGCGAGCGCCAGGGCGCTTGATGTCTGGGAATGGGACGGTGGTGACGCTCATGCAGGAGCTCCTTCGTGTATGCCTTCGAGGCGATCTTCGAGTTCCTCGCCAGCCCGGCGAAGGGCTTCGAGCATGGTGGCATCGGGTGTCCAGAACTTGCGCTCTGAAGCTTCCAGCAGCCGGTGAGCCACCCGCGCTGAAGCGGTGGGGTTAAGTTGGGCCAGCCGGGCCCGCATTTCAGGATCAAGCAGAAAGGTCTCGCTCAACTGTTGGTAGACCCAGGGTTGCACCTGGCCGGTGGTGGCCGACCAGCCCATGGTGTTGGTCAGATGCACCTCGATCTGTCGTACGCCTTCGTAACCGTGTTTGAGCATGCCTTCATACCACTTCGGGTTGAGCATCCGGGTGCGGGTCTCCAGCGCCACTTGCTCGCTGAGGGTGCGCACAGTGCCGCCACCGTCGATGTCGCGTGTCTGGTCACCGATGTAGACCGGCGCCACGGCGGCATCAGGGCCCTTGGCGCGTTTGATGGCGCGACTGACGCCGCCCAACGTGTCGAAATAGGTGTCGATGGTTGTCACGCCCAGTTCCACCGAGTCGAGGTTCTGGTAGGCCAGGTCGACATTGGCAAGCGCGCTTTGCAGCAGCAGCGACTGTTGAACCGGCCGGCCACTGCGGCCATAGGCAAAACCCTTGCGGCGGCTGTAGGTTTCGGCCAGCTCGTCACCGTCTTCCCAGCGGCTGTTGTCCACCAGCAGGTTGACGTTGGAGCCATACGCGCCTTCGGCATTGCCGAACACCCGAAGGGAGGCGGTTTCCATGTCGCCACCGTGCTGGGCCATGTAGGCCAGTGCATGTTTGCGAATGAAGTTCTGGTCGGAGGGCTCGTCGGCCGACGCGGCCAGGAAAGCGGCTTCGGCCAGCAACTTGACCTGCAGGGGCATCAGATCTCGGAAAATTCCCGACAGTGTGATGACGACATCAATCCGCGGACGACCCAGCGCAGCCAGCGGCATCAGCGTGGCGCCTGCAAGCCGGCCGTAGCTGTCAAAACGCGGCAGGGCGCCCATCAAGGAGAGTACCTGGGCGATTGGGCCTCCTTCACTTTTGAGGTTGTCGGTACCCCACAGCACCATGGCAATCGATTCAGGCAACGCGTTGCCATCGGCCATGTGCTTTTGCAGCAAGCGTTCTGCCTGACGTGCACCGTCCTTGACGGCGTAGCTGCTGGGCAGACGGAACGGGTCGAAACCGTGCAGGTTGCGGCCCGTGGGGAGCACCGAGGGCGTGCGCAGCAGGTCGCCGCCGGGCGCCGGCCGAAGGAAACGACCGTCCAGCGCGCGCAGAACGCCGTCGATTTCGTGGTCTTCGGCCATCAGGCTGTCTGTGTGAGCCAGTTCCCGAAGCAAGGCCAGCGTTTCGGGTGTTGAACCCTCTGGCAGATGCGCCGCGAGGGTTTCGGGCTCCGCCCCACCCACCAGTGCTTCGATCACGGAACGTTCAGGACGCACACCGTGAGATGCCTCTGCGCAAGACAGCAGCAGGTCCACCCGTTCTTGGGGCGAAGGTGCTTGGCCAACCACGTGGAGGCCATAGGGGATCAAGGTGTATTCGACTTCCAGAATGTCGGCGTTGAGACGGGTGATGTGCCGCTCAGACGCTTCTTCCCAACGGGGCTCCGCATCTGTCAGTTGCAGCGAGGCCGCCAGCGACTGGATCATGCCGGCCAGTTCATCGCGTTCCGCCTGCGCTTCGGGTTCCAGGCTGCGGTAGCGCTCCAGCGTGGCTTTGAGTTCCACCAGATCCTTGTACAGGCCCGACTGCGCCACTGGCGGCGTCATGTAGCTGATCAGGGTGGCGGCAGCACGGCGCTTGGCAATCGTCCCTTCTGACGGGTTGTTGGAAGCGTAGAGGTACAGGTTGGGCAGGTCACCAATCAGGCGGTCTGGCCAGCAGGTGGCCGACATGCCGCTTTGTTTGCCGGGCATGAACTCCAGCGCCCCGTGGGTGCCAAAATGCAGCACCGCATGGGCACCAAAATCTTCCCTCAGCCAGCGGTAAAAGGCCGAGAAGGCGTGTGTGGGTGCGAAGCCTTTCTCAAACAAAAGGCGCATCGGGTCCCCTTCGTAACCAAAGCCTGGCTGGATACCCACAAACAGGTTGCCAAAACGTTCGCCAAGCACAAAAAGATGGCTGCCATCGGTCTGCTGGCGTCCGGGTGCCGGGCCCCACTGCGCTTCAATTTCTTTGAGATGTTTCTCGCGCCGCACATGGTCGTCGGTGGGGATGCGTGCATGCACATTGGCCATGGCGCCGAAGCGCTCGGCATTGCCAACGATCAGGCGGTCGCGCAGCGCGTCCACGCTGTCGGGCATGTCGATTGTGTAACCCTCGCGCTGCAGCGCACGCATGGTGTTGAACAGCGACTCAAATACCGACAAAAAGGCGGCGGTGCCGGTGGCGCCCGCGTTAGGCGGGAAATTAAAGATCACTGTGGCGACCGTGCGTGTGGCGCGCTCTGAACGGCGCAGGTCGACCAGTTTGCCGACCCGTGCGGCCAGCATGTCGGCGCGCTCAATGCAGCTGTGCATGTCGTGGCTGTCTTTGGCGTGGATGAACTTGCATCCTTGGGCGCAGCCGGTGCAGGCGATCTGCGTGGCGTTGCCTCGCCCGCCGTACACCATGGAGCCAGTGGCGCCATCCAGTTCAGGTATGGCCACCATGATGGTGGACTCCACCGGCAACAGCCCACGGGACGAGCCGCCCCACTGGTCCAGCGTCTGAAACTCCACCGGGTGCACGGCCAGGTAGGGTACGTCGAGTTGCACCAGCGCGTCTTCGGCGGCTTTGGCGTCGTTGTAGGCCGGACCACCGACCAGCGAGAAGCCGGTGAGCGAGACCAGCGCGTCAATCGTGCTGCGTCCGTCCTCCAGAAAAAATTTTTCGATGGCAGGGCGCACATCCAGACCGGTGGCAAAAGCGGGCACCACGCGCAGCCCCCGCGCTTCCAGGGCAGTGATTACGCCGTTGTAGTGGTCGGCGTTGCCAGCGAGCACGTAGGAGCGCATCAGCAGCACTCCCACCGTGCCCCGCTTGCCTGTGGTGGCGACCAGTGGCAGGGCGTCGACCGAGTGCGCCATCAATCCCACCGCGCTGGGGTGAACCATCTTGGGGTGGTAAACGCCGACTTCGGGGTATTCCAGTGGCTCCTGGACTTTGGCCGTACCGCGCAAAGCCTTGCGTGGGCCGTCGGCGTAGCGGTCCACCAAAAACTGCACCATGTTGCCGATGTTCTGCTCTGAGCCAGACAGCCAGTACTGCAGCGTCAGGAAGTAGGCGCGAACGTCTTGGGCAGTACCAGGAATGAAGCGCAACAGCTTGGGCAGCATGCGCAGGGTTTTCATCTGCTGTGCGCCGGCGGTGGTTTTGGTGGATGCGTCGCTGCTGGGCGAGGTTTTGCCGCGTAACCGTTTCAGAAACGCCATGGCGCCGGTAGCAGGCGTGGACATGTCAAGCTTGCCCATGCGCGTGAGGCGTGTCACTTCGCCGGCCGACAACGCGCAGACCATCGCGTCGCAATTCATCCGCCGGGCTTGCAGGTCGGGCAGGATGGGCAGGAAGTGGTCTTCCATGAACAACATGGTGGCGATCACGATGTTGGCTTGGGCAATGTCGGCTTTGCAACGCGCCAGTGCGCTGGCGTCATCGCCCCATTCGGCGGCTGCATGGATGGTCAGGTGCAGGCCGGGCAAAGATGACGCCACGCGCAGGTGGGCGCGCTCAGCCGCGCTGGCGAGGTGGCTGTCCATCGTAACGACCACAACGCGCATGGCGCTGCCGGCGCGTCCGCTGTCAACGGCTGAAGTGCGCTTTGGCGTCATAAATGGTCTCGATGGTGATGAGGGGAACACCGCGCTCCAGGGCGAATTTTTCGGTGTTCCGCCGTGCTTTGCCACGGACAAAGAATGGGATCTTCTGCAGTTCTTTCTCAGCGTCTGGTGCCCAAGCCGCTGCTTCAGGGACGGTTGTGGCGGTGGCGTTCACAGCCAGGGCTTTGGACAAGCTGGCCTGTGCCAGACGCGCTGACTCAATGGCCTGTGCGGCTGCAGCCGCAGCTGTATCGCGGTTGGTGTGACCCCGGCCGAGGTGCGACGGTGCGGCGTCTTCGTGAAATTCGAAGTCCCCCTTGAACATGCCGATCAGGTGCTCTTCCAGGCCCATCATCAAGGGGTGGACCCAGGTATCGAACAGCACGTTGGCGCCCTCGTAGCCCATTTGTGGGGAGTAACGGGCTGGGAAGTCCTGCACATGCACCGGCGCGGAAATGACCGCACAGGGGACCCCCAGTCGCTTGGCAATGTGCCGTTCCATTTGGGTGCCAAGCACAAGTTCCGGTTGCAACTCGGCGACCTGTTGTTCAACGTCCAGGTAGTCGTCGGTGATCAACGCTTTGATGCCGTAGAGCTTGGCAGCTTCTCGCACCTCGCGGGCGAACTCACGGCTGTAGGTGCCTAGGCCGACCACAGTGAAGCCCAGTTCCTGTGAGGCCACTTTTGCAGCAGCTACTGCGTGGGTGGCGTCTCCAAAAATGAACACCCGCTTGCCCGTGAGGTAGGTGGAATCCACCGATTTGGCGTACCACGTCGCATGGGACTGCAAGTCGTCCATCGACGCTCTCGGTAGGCCCGCCAGTTCGCAGACCTCATCCACAAAGGCGTTGGTTGCGGCCACCCCGATGGGAATGGTCTTGGTGCTCGGCTGCGAGAAGTTGCGTGTTAGCCACTGCACCGCTTGGGACGCGATTTCCGGATACAGGTTGATGTTGAAGTCGGCTTCGCCGAGGCGGATCAGGTCGCTGGGCCCAGCGCCCAAGGGGGCAACCACATTCACCGCAACGCCCAACTGCGTCAGCAATTCGGTGATTTCCCGGACGTCGTCGCGGTGGCGAAAACCGAGCGCTGTCGGGCCAAGAATGTTGCAGCGTGGTTGCTGGCCTGGCAGTCTGGGTGGGCGCGGTGTGCCGGGTGCGGGTGCTGCCGGACCGGCGAGCGTGCGCACCATTTGGTAGAAGGTTTCTGACGCCCCCCAGTTTTCTTTGCGTTGGTACGACGGTAGCTCAAGCGGGATCACGGGAATAGGCAAACCGAGTGCCTTTGCCAGGCCGCCGGGGTCGTCCTGAATCAGCTCCGCGGTACAGGAGGCGCCAACCATCATCGCTTGAGGCTTGAAGCGTTCGTAAGCGTCCAGCGCGGTCGTTTTGAACAGGTGTGCGGTGTCTCCGCCGAGGTCTCGGGCCTGGAAGGTGGTGTAGGTCACGGGTGGGCGGCGTGGCAGCCGCTCAATCATCGTGAACAGGAGGTCGGCGTAGGTGTCGCCCTGAGGGGCGTGCAGCACGTAGTGCACATCCTTCATGGCGGTGGCCACGCGCATTGCGCCCACGTGGGGCGGGCCTTCGTATGTCCAGAGGGTCAGTTGCATGGTGGTCGGTACTCAGGCGACCAGACGCGTCTGGCGTTGTAACGGGCGTGTGAACAGCGCGGCCAGATCGGCCGCTTGGTCGTAGCCCTGGATCGGGGTGAACACCAGTTCAATCGCCCATTTGGTTGTGAGCCCTTCGGCTTCCAGCGGGTTGGCCAGGCCCAAGCCACAGACGACCATGTCGGGTCGGGACGCACGGCATCGGTCAAGTTGCTTGTCGACGTCCTGACCTTCGGACAGAAAGGTGCCGGGCGGGAGCAGCGAGAGTTCCTCCGCCATGTGCTGACGGTGCAGGTACGGCGTGCCGACCTCCGTCAGCGACATGCCCATTTCGCGGTGCAGAAAGCGGCCGAGTGGAATCTCCAGCTGCGAGTCGGGGAAAAAGAAGATGCTTTTACCCATCAGTTGCAGCCGGTGCCGCGCCAACGCTGTGTCGGCGCGAGCGCGTTTGGGAGCGATGACCGCTTCAACATGGACAGGGTCAATGTCCCACGCATCGGCTGCGGCCTGAAGCCACAGACTGGTGCCTTCTGAACCCAAGGGAAATGGCGCGGCGATCCGCTTTGCACCGCGTGCTTCCAGCGCGCGAGCGGTGTCGGCCAGAAAAGGCTGCGCAAGCAGGAACCGGGTGTTGGGCCCCACTGGCGCCAGGTTGTTGGCGTGGCGCGGCGGGAAAAACTGTACCGGGCCAACGCCAAGTTCCTTGAACAGCCGAATGAATTGGTCCTCCACCACGTCCGCCAAGGCGCCGACGATCAATAGTCCAGGCGGCGAATCAGCAGCTGCCGCCGGCAGC
>CAZANT010000018.1:0-9530 GCA_964486575.1 uncultured Burkholderiaceae bacterium
GTCCCGGCTACATCGACACCGAGATCAACCACCACCACTGGCAGACCGAGCAGGGTCAAAAGCTGGTGCAAATGCTGCCGCGCAAACGGGTGGGCAAAGCCAGTGACCTCGATGCGATTTTGGTGATGCTCGCCAGCAACGAGAGCCACTTTGTCAACGGCGCGGTGATTGCCGCCGACGACGGCTTCGGTGCAGCCTGAGCGGAGTTACCCATGAAGTTTGTGCTGCCGGCGCAGAAGAAACTCGTCCACGAACTGGTGATTCCCATCCGCTGGGGCGACATGGACGCGATGAACCACGTCAACAACACCACTTATTTTCGCTATCTGGAAACCATCCGCATTGAGTGGTTTCGTGCCGTGGGGGCCCCGGCCAACCCGCAGGGCGAGGGGCCAGTGATCGTCAACGCGTTTTGCAATTTCTACAAGCAGCTGGAGTACCCCGGCGACGTGCTGGCGCGGATGTACGCCAGCGACCCGGGCCGCACCACGTTCGAGACCTGGTGCACCCTGGAGCGCACCGACTTGCCCGGCGTCGTCCACGCCGAGGGCGGCGCCACCACCATCTGGGTGGACTTTCCCAAGCAAAAGGCCACTGCCTTGCCAGACTGGCTGCGTGCCCAGGTGAGCTGAAACAGCTTTTTTCGACGCTGGCGCGTCAGCCTAGGGCCAGTTACAAGCCTAATCAGGCTCAAGCCCTAGTCGATCCTCGCGGTGATGCTCTTGAAAAAGCAGCAATTTAAGTGCGGGTGTCAGACCACCGCGCCGAACAAATGCCCGACCAATGCGCTGCAGCCCATGGCCACCGCCCCCCAGAAAGTCACCCGGAGCATGGCCCGACCCAGTGGCGCTCCCCCTTGGTGGGCGGCGACCGCACCCAGCACCGCCAGCAAGGACACAGTGGCCCCCACCAGCACCCCATTGAGCTGGGCCAGGGGGACCCACCAGGTGAGAAGCACCGGCGGCAAGGCACCCACCGCGAAGGCCACGGCCGACGCCACGGCGGCCTGCAGGGGGCGAGCCTGGGTGCTGTCGGTCATCTCCAGCTCGTCTCGGGCGTGTGCACCCAGTGCGTTGTGCGCCATCAGCTGCACCGCCACTTGGTTGGCGAGTGCGGGCGTCAGGCCACGCCCTTCGTAAATGCTGGCCAGTTCGGCGCGCTCGTGTTCGGGGTTCGCAGCGAGCTCGCGGCGTTCCCGGGCCAGGTCGGCCGCTTCCGCGTCGGCCTGCGAACTGACCGACACGTACTCGCCCGCGGCCATGGAGAGTGCGCCGGCCACCAACCCGGCCACCGCCGCCGCCAGCGCCGGTTCACGCGCAGCTTGCGCTGCCACCACGCCGACCACCAGGCTGCTGGTGGAAATCAGCCCGTCGTTCGCGCCCAGCACGGCCGCGCGAAGCCAGCCAATGCGGGCGCGGTAATGTCTTTCGAGGTGGTGCATGGCGGTCAGACGTGGATCAGCCGACCGCCACCGAACGACCAGTTTTCCCAGGTCGTTTCCTTGAAGCAGACCATCACCTGCTCGGTGTCCAACCCGGCGGAAGACAGGCTGGCCATCAGCGTTTCCAACAGCTTTTTCTTGACCTTGACGCTGCGCCCAGCGGACCAGAGGATTTCAATCAGCACGAAGTCGTCGGTGCGGGGCGACGACAGGTCTGGGTAGCGGGCGTCAAAACGAAAGTCGTCGGCACTGAGTTCCAGCACACGCTGGAATTTGTCGGTCTCCGGCACGCCCACACTCAGCAATGCTTCATGAACCGTGTCCAGCACAGTGGACTTGAAGGCGGCTGTTTTGGGTTGGCGTACGGTCAGGGTAACGAGGGGCATGTCGGTTCCAGTGAAAAGTGAAGTCGTGAATGTCAAGAGGCTTCCGGGTGACCGCTACAACAGCGCCATGCGGGACCGTCCGCGGCGCGCCGCGACGCGGACGGTCCAGCTGGTTTGGTCGCGCCTTGTTGTTTTGGCGCTGGCGCTACTCCACTACTACCGCCGTACCGCTGGCCGACACCATCAACATGCCGTTGTCTTTGCCCAGCACCTCGTAGTCCAGGTCGATGCCCACCACCGCGTTGGCTCCCGCCTGGCTAGCCCGCTCCTCAAGTTCGCGCATGGCAATGTCGCGGGCGCGCTGCAGTTCGCGCTCGTAGGTGGCTGAGCGGCCACCCACGATGTCGCGGATACCGGCGAACAGGTCTTTGAACACGTTCGCACCCAAGATGGCCTCGCCGGTGAGGACACCGCAGTAACGGACGATCTTCTTGCCTTCAATGGTGGGGGTGGTGGTCAGCAGCATCGCGGCTTCTCCGTGTTTAAGTTGGTGGGTTGGCGGCTCTGCAAAGTGCAATTCAGCCGGGGATCTCTGGCTCCACCAGCCGCGCCAGTTGTAACAGCGACTCTTGCCAACCCAAATGGCAGGCTTCGGCGGGGATCACAGCGGGTATGCCCTCCTGCGTGATCGACACGTCGGTACCGCAGGACACGGTGGTGAGCGTCACCGTGGTCTGCATTTGACCAGGCAGGTTGGGATCGTCAAAGACGGCGGTGTAGCGGATGTGGCTGTGTGGCACCAATTCCAGGTAGCTACCGCCAAAAGCGTGGCTGTGGCCGCTGCCAAAGTGGGTGAACGACATGCGGTAGGAGCCACCCACTTGCGGGTCCATCTGGTGCACTTTGGCCAGAAAGCCATAGGGCGGCAGCCAGCGCGCCAGCGCGTCGGGGTCGAGGAAAGCGCGGTAGATGCGCTCGGCGGGCGCACGCAGCACTCGGTGGAGGTGAACGGCTTGGGTGGTCATTTGGCGTGCTCCTTGATTGCGAAGGCTGGGGTTAGGCCGCCTTCGCGGAAGACTCGCTCAGTTCCTTGAGCAAAGTCAGCGCCTTGGGCCAGGCTTGGTTCATGTACACCTCCCAGGCAGCGGCAACTTCTTGATCGACCACCATTTCTGTGCCTTCCGGTACGGCGAGCAAGGTGTAGTTCTCATACGCTGGCGCCCAGGCTTTGACGGCCTCGCTGGTCGTGTCCTCCACGCCGTTGGCAATGAAGCCAAGGTGCCGGATTGACAGAAACTCTTGGGCTCTGGCCTCTGCAATTTCTGAAACCATGCCGTCGCCACTGGGGGCCAAGAAACGAATCTGCGAGCCCTTCGCCCACGTGCCCTGAAAGGTCGATCCTTCGGCAAACGCCGAGGTCCAACGCTGGTAACTCGCCAGCGAGGTGATGTGGTGCCATACCGTGGCAGCCGGGGCCTGGATGGTGATCTTGAACTGGATGCGCTTGACTGACGACATTGGGAATCTCCAGGGCCAAAGTGGGATGAGACGGTGCGGCACACCGATCGCAGGCGCCAGACCTTAACGTAACCGCTTTGGTGTGATGTTGCAGTATGCCCACGCGGCGCAGCCTAGGGCAGGGCGCGTTTCTCGGTCACATGGCGGGCGAAATTGTCCAAGATGGCTTGCCACCCGGCGCGCTGCTGCTCCTCGGTGTGGCTTGCCTCGCCGTCGAAAGTGACCGTCACGGTAACGCCCCCCGCACCGTCACTGAAATCAACGACGCCGACCCGGTCGCCAAAGGCGTACGCGATCCGTTGCTGCGGGACGACGGCCGTGTAGACGCCTGCAAAGTCGAAGCCGAACGAGCCGTCCTTCGCTTCCATTCGCGACGAGAACTGGCCGCCGGGCCGCAGGTCGACTGTGGCCGCAGTGGTGTGCCAGTCTGGAGAAGCGGTGTTCCAGACCATGATGTCCGCTGGCGTGGTGTACGCCTGCCAGACCTCTTGCAATGGCGCCTGGACAAGGGTGGAGACAGTGATCTTCATAGAGGTGCTCCTGGAAAACGTGTGATGCGTGTCATGACGCTGAATATGTCCGGCAGGCGGTTCCGCTTCCGCTGGGTCGGGTCTTCGGGTCACTTCTGCTTCGGAACCCGCCCCATCAAATAAAACTCCGGGTTCGGCTGCATGCCGCTGAAGCTGGCGATGCGGTTGGACAGGCCAAAAAAGGCCGTGATGGCGGCAATGTCCCAGGCGTCTTCGTCGCTGAAGCCATGGGCGTGCAGGGCCTCAAAGTCGGCGTCAGCAATCTCGTGGGAAGCGTTGCAAACCTTCATCGCAAAGTCCAGCATGGCCTTTTGGCGCGGGGGAATGTCGGCCTTGCGGTAGTTCACCGCCACCTGATCGGCCACCAGCGGTTTTTTCTCGTAGATGCGCAGCAGCGCGCCGTGGGCCACCACGCAGTAAAGGCACTGGTTGGAAGCGCTGGTCGTGGTGACGATCATTTCACGGTCGCCTTTGGTGAGTGGGCTGCTGCGGCCCACGCTTTCCGGGTCCATCAACGCATCGTGGTACGCAAAAAATGCGCGCCACTCGGCTGGGCGGCGGGCCAGGCCGAGGAACACGTTGGGGATGAAGCCAGCCTTTTCTTGGACTTCGAGGATCTTGGCCTGGAGGTCGTTGGGCAGGGTGTTGAGGTCGGGGGCGGGATAGCGTGGCGCGGGGGTCATGGTGTCTCCGGGGGTTTAATTGGTAAAAGCTATTGGGCGCATTCAATCTATTGCCTTTACGGGCTCAACATCGCTGCCTACCATTCATCGTACTGCCATCGTTCGGTGTGCAGACTGTTCAAACCCAGGAGCCCCATGCACTGTTGCTGTGTTCACACCAGCCGCAAACGGCCACAAGCCGGTACAGGGTTTTCTGAACCGACACGATCCGTGTTCCGCCGGGGTTGCTCGCCACAGGCCATGGCCTAGACTGAGCGCCTCAAACCAAGAAGTCAACGAAGGAGACCACGATGTCTGAAGCCAAATGCCCATTCCATGCAGCCGGTGCGCGCGCCACGCAGGGTACCCAATCCAATGCCGACTGGTGGCCCAACCAGTTGAATCTGGCCATATTGCACCAGCACCAGGCGGTGTCCAACCCGATGGACCCGGACTTTGACTACGCCGAAGCCTTCAAAAAGCTGGACTTCGCTGCCCTGAAAAAGGACATGGCCGCGCTGATGACCGACTCCCAGGACTGGTGGCCTGCCGACTGGGGCCACTACGGCGGTTTCTTCATTCGCCTCGCATGGCACGCTGCAGGCACCTACCGTACGGCCGACGGCCGGGGTGGCGCCGGCACCGGCAACCAGCGCTTTGCGCCCTTGAACAGCTGGCCTGACAACGGAAACCTCGACAAAGCCCGCCGTCTTCTTTGGCCGCTGAAGCAGAAGTACGGCAACGCCATTTCCTGGGCCGACTTGTTTGTGTTGTGTGGCAACGTGGCCATGGAAACCATGGGCTTCAAGACCTTTGGTTTTGGCGGTGGCCGTGCCGACATTTGGGCGCCGGAAGAGGACGTGTACTGGGGTGCTGAAACCGAGTGGCTGGCCACCAGCGACAAGCCCAACAGCCGTTACCGCGGTGACCGTGAGTTGCAGAACCCGCTGGCCGCCGTGCAGATGGGGTTGATCTATGTCAACCCCCAGGGCCCAGACGGCAACCCCGACCCGGTACTCTCAGGCCGCGATGTCCGCGAAACCTTTGCCCGCATGGCCATGGACGATTACGAAACGGTGGCCCTGGTGGCCGGTGGCCACACCTTCGGCAAAATGCATGGCGCAGGCGACCCAGAAAAGGTGGGTCCCGAGCCCGAAGGCGCTCCGATCGAGGCCATGGGTTTCGGCTGGATCAACAGCCATGGCTCGGGCAAGGGCGGAGACGCCACTACCAGTGGCTTTGAAGGCGCCTGGAAACCCAACCCCACGCGGTGGGACATGGGTTACTTCAAAGTGCTTTTCAAGTACGAGTGGGAACAGGTCAAGAGCCCGGCGGGTGCCATCCAGTGGCAGGCCAAAAACGTCGAGCCCGAGGACATGATCCCCGACGCGCACGACCCGAGCAAGAAGCACGCGCCTCAGATGACCACGGCCGACTTGTCGCTGCGCTTCGACCCGGCCTATGAAAAAATCTCGCGCCACTTCCTGGCCAACCCGGACGAGTTCGCCGACGCCTACGCCCGCGCGTGGTTCAAGCTGACCCACCGCGACATGGGTCCGAAAAGCCTCTATCTCGGCCCCGAGGTACCGGCCGAAGACCTGATCTGGCAGGACCCGGTGCCCGCCGTTGACCACCCGCTCGTCGACGCCGCCGATGTGGCTGCGCTCAAGGCCAGGGTGCTGGCTTCGGGCCTGTCGGTGTCCGAGTTGGTGTCTACCGCTTGGGCCTCAGCGTCCACCTTCCGGGGCAGTGACAAGCGCGGTGGTGCCAATGGCGCCCGCGTTCGCCTGGCACCGCAGAAGGACTGGGAAGTCAACCAACCGGCGCAGTTGGCCAAGGTGCTGGGGGTGCTGGAAGGCATCCAGAGCGCATTCAATGCCAGCGCTGGGGGCGGTAAGAAGATTTCGCTGGCCGATTTGATCGTCCTGGCGGGCAACGCGGCTGTCGAATCCGCCGCACAGGCGGCCGGTCAGAGCGTGTCGGTACCGTTTTCTGCAGGACGTATGGACGCCAGCGCCGAGCAGACCGACGCCGACTCGTTCGCTGCGCTCGAACCTCAAGCCGATGGCTTTCGCAACTACCGCAAGCAGGCCTACAGCGTCTCGCCTGAGCACATGCTGGTCGACAAGGCGCAGCTGCTGGGCCTGAGCGCGCCAGAGATGACGGTACTGGTCGGTGGCCTGCGGGTGCTGGGCGCCAATACCGATGGGAACAAGGCCGGTGTGTTCACCCAGCGCGCAGGCCAGTTGACCAACGACTTCTTTGTCAATCTGGTCGACATGGGCACTGAGTGGAAGCCCACCGGCGACAACGCTTACGAAGGCCGCTGCCGCAAGACCGGGACGGTGAAGTGGACAGGCAGCCGGGTGGACCTGGTGTTTGGCTCCAATTCGCAGCTGCGCGCGATATCTGAGGTCTATGCCCAGAGCGACAATGGTGGCAAGTTCGTGCGTGACTTCGTGAAAGCCTGGACCAAGGTCATGAATGCCGACCGCTTCGACCTGGTCTGACGCCCGATCACGGTCCACATCACAGCCCGGCCTCGGCCGGGCTTTTTCTTGCGCGGGGGCGACTCCCCGCATGGGTTTAGGTAAGCTGCCGCTTTGAGGAGAAACCATGAACAAAGACGCACAGTTTGAAGCCGGTCTGGCCCAACGCACCGCAGTGATGGGGGAGGCCTTTGTGGCCAAGGCTTTTGGCGGCATGACGCCATTCACCGAGCCGCTGCAAGAGGCGGTGACGCGCAACGCCTGGGGCACGGTCTGGCAACGTGACGGGCTGGACCTGAAGACCCGCAGCCTCGTCACCGTGGCCATGTTGACGGCCCTGGGCAAACAAACCGAACTCAAGGGCCATGTTCGCGGTGCGCTCAACAACGGCGCCACCGTGGCCGAGATTCAGGAGGTGTTGCTGCACGCCACGGTTTACTGCGGCTTTCCTGCGGCGGTCGAGGCTTTCCGCAGTGCCGCAGAAGTGGTGGAAGCGGCTGTGTGAGGTGCTTGCGGGCTGATTTCAGCCGAGTCATGGGTCAAATCTGCCTCAAGCCCCTGTGAATTCAAATTTCGCAGCTATTTAATTGATAGCAATCCCTGGCCCTCAGCGCCCGGCCACCAGCTTCAGTACCAGGTCGCCAGTGGTGGACGCCTGGTAGGCGCGCATTAACCGAGCCCGGTAAATCTCCACCGTGCGGTGGCTGATGCCGAGAACGCGACCGATTTCTTTGGACGTGAGGCCATCCGTCAGGAGGGCGGCGACCTCTCGCTCACGCGGGGTGAGTTCTGCTTTCACCGCACGGCGGGCGGACAGGTCTTCAAACGTCCAGATGCCCGCGCCCAGCGGCTGGTGGCGGTCCAGCGCCCGGCCAGTCACGTGGCACCAAAACGTCTCGCCTTTGAAGCGGCCGTCCAGCCGCTTCATGATGCGGTCGTCGGCATAGTTACCGCGGGTGTTCATGATGGGCGCGATGCGTGCGCCGGTGCGTTCGTATTCGGCCGCGCTCGGGTACAGCACCTGGAACGACTGGCCAACCAACTGCTCACGGCTGGCACCGAACATCTCGCACAACCGCTGGTTGCAGTCCACCATCACCCGGTTGTCTGACAGCACCAGACCAATGGGGTTCAGGTCGAAAGCGAGCCGGTAGTCGATGTCGGTCATCTTGGTGTTCACCATTACGAAATACTACGTAAACCGCTACGTAGTATCGTAAGGGCTACCCAGCAAGGAGATTGACCCGTGAACAAGATTTACCCCTCTGCGGCCGAAGCGCTCCAGGGCGTTGTGGCCGACGGCCAATTGATGGCGGTCGGCGGCTTCGGCCTGTGCGGCATCCCCGAAGCCCTGATCGACGCTTTGCGCGACAGCGGCGTGAAGAACCTGACCGTGATCTCCAACAACGCGGGCGTGGACGGTTTCGGCCTCGGCAAGCTGTTGGAAACGCGGCAGATCAAGAAAATGATCTCCAGCTACGTGGGTGAAAACAAAGAGTTCGAGCGCCAGTACCTGGCCGGTGAACTCGAACTCGAATTCACACCCCAGGGCACCCTGGCAGAAAAACTGCGCGCGGGCGGCGCGGGCATTCCCGCCTTCTTCACCAAAACCGGTGTCGGCACCATCGTGGCCGATGGAAAAGAACTGCGCGAATTCGACGGAGAGACCTACGTGATGGAACGCTCTCTGGTGCCGGAGGTGTCCTTGGTCAAGGCCTTCCGGGCGGACAAGTCTGGCAACCTGCAGTTCCGCCTGACGGCACGGAACTTCAACCCCGCCGCCGCCATGGCCGGTAAGGTCTGCATCGTGGAGGTGGAGGAGGTCGTGGAGACCGGTGCCATCGCGCCCGATGCTGTGCACCTGCCCGGCATTTACGTGCACCGCATCGTTCACAACGCATCACCCGAAAAGCGCATCGAAAAGCGCACCATCACCGAAAAGGCAGGGGTCTGAACATGAGCTGGACACACGACCAAATGGCCGCCAAAGCGGCCTCTGAATTGCAAGACGGTTTCTACGTCAATCTGGGCATCGGCCTGCCAACGCTGGTGGCCAACCATGTCCGCGCCGACATCGACGTCTGGCTGCAAAGTGAAAACGGCATGCTGGGCATCGGTCCCTTCCCGACCGAAGACGAGGTGGATGCCGACCTGATCAATGCCGGGAAGCAAACGGTGACCACCATCAAGGGCAGCAGCATCTTCGGCAGCCACGACAGCTTTGCCATGATCCGCGGTGGGAAGATCAACCTGTCCATCCTGGGCGCGATGCAGGTGAGCGAGAAGGGCGACCTCGCCAATTGGATGATTCCGGGCAAGATGGTCAAGGGCATGGGCGGCGCGATGGACCTGGTCGCCGGCGTTAAGCGCGTGATCGTGCTGATGGAGCACGTGGCCAAGAAAAAAGACGGCACCGAAGACCTGAAGATCCTGCCGCAGTGCAGCTTGCCACTCACTGGCGTGGCGGTGGTCGACCGCATCATCACCGACCTCGCCGTGATGGACGTGACCCCCGAAGGTCTGAAGCTTGTGGAGTTGGCTCCCGGCGTGACACGGGAGGTGCT
>CAZANT010000018.1:9540-16766 GCA_964486575.1 uncultured Burkholderiaceae bacterium
CGACAAATGCTGCCGGCTCAGGCGGTGGCCGGTGCCGGGAAGCGCGCGGCCAGATCACCGACGTCTCTACGCACCAGGTCGGGCGAGACGCCGAGCTCATCGAACACGGCACCGGTGCGGTTGATCCAGCACACCGGGTAGCCGAAGTATTTGGCCCCCGTGGCATCCCAAGAATTGCAGGAGACGAACAGGATGTCGTTCTTGTGCAACCGCAGCGTGTCCATCGCCAGCTGATAAACCTTGGGGTGAGGCTTGAACAGCCGCACTTCGTCGACGCTGATCAAGTGGTCAAACGATGTGGTCAACCCGGAATTGACCACCACCTGTTGGATGGAGTGCCGTGAGCCGTTGGACAGGATGGCGGTTTTCAGCCCGGCTGCCCGTAACTGCAACAAGGCTGCCGGCACATCGGCGAAGGGCGTTAGGCGCAGGTAGGCGTTGCAGAGCACGGACTCGGTGGCGGAATCCAGCGCCAGACCCAAGGTACCGCAGGTGTACCGCAAGGCTTCCAGCGTGGCGCTCTCGAAGTCCTTGTACTCTCCGATCAGGGTACGCATCCAGGTGTACTCCAACTGCTTTTGACGCCACATCTTGCTGACCGCTTCGCCCTGGCCGGGAAAGTGGTGCTCGCACAGGGCGCGCACCGAGTAAACGTCGTACAGGGTGCCGTAGAGGTCGAAAACAACGGCTTTGATGGCATTCATGCGGTTCTCCGAAAAAAAGGGGGAATACGGCCAGTCCGGCATCTCAGCCAGGACTGGCGGCGACAGGTCCTGCGGTCGTCGTCAGTCGGTCGAGATGCCTGTCTGCGCCTTGAACAGCACCTGGTCGAAGTGGGCTTCATGCTCGGCGTTGCGGCCACCCAGCCAAGTGCCAATCACGGCGCCCAGGAATCCCAACGGCATACTGACGATCGCCGGGTTCACAATCGGGAACAGGGCTTCCTTGCCCATGAAAGCTGGGCCAATCAGCGCCAAGCCGATGGCCGAGACCAGGCCAACGCCCACGCCGCCTATCACGCCCGCGGTGTTGAAACGGCGCCAGAACAGCGAGAGCACAACAATGGGGAAGTTGGCGCTGGCGGCAATGGAAATGGCCAGAATCACCAGCACGGCCACGTTTTGACCCTGCGCCAACAGGCCCAACACGATGGCCAGGATGCCGATGCCAAACACGGACACCCGGGCCACACGCACCTGTTCCTTCTCGCTCATCACCCCCTTCTTGATCACGTTGACATACAAGTCGTGTGCGATCGCGCCGGAGGTCGCCAGCGTCAGCCCGGCCACGACCGCGAGGATGGTGGCAAACGCCACCGCCGCGACGAAGGCCAGGAAAATCTGCCCCCCCAGCGTGCCCGGACCGCCCCCGAGGAACTGAGCCAGCAGCGGCAGGGCCAGATTGCCGCCTTTGTCGGCGGCGCGAATCGCGTCCTGTCCGACCAGCAGGGCGGAGGCAAAGCCGATAAGGGTGGTCACAAGGAAAAAGCCCCCCGCCAGAAACATCAACCAGATCACCGATTTGCGGGCGGTTTTGGCATCAGGCACGGTGTAGAAGCGGGTCATGATGTGGGGCAGGCCGGCCGTCCCCAACACGAAGCTGATGCCGAGGGAAAACGCGTCCAGCGGGTGCTTGAAGAAGTTGCCCGGTGACAGGATCTTGGCGCCGTATTTGGCCTCCATGCCGTCGAAGAGCGCCACCGGGTTGAAACCGAACAGGCCCAGGATCCACACCACCAGCACGATGGCTGTGGAAATCAGCAGGACCGCCTTAATGATTTGCACCCAGGTGGTGGCCAGCATGCCGCCAAAGGCGACATAGACGATCATGCCAATGCCAACAAACACCACCGACACACTGTAGGGAATGTCCAGCAGCAGCTTGATCAGCACGCCGCCACCGGCCATCTGCGGAATCAGGTAAGCCAGATTGACCACGATGGTGCCCACCACCGCGGCTACCCGCGCCTGCGGCCGCTGCATTCGGTACGCGATCACATCGCCCAGGGTGTAGCGGCCAGTGTTCCGGAGCGGCTCGGCAATCAGAAGCAGAATCGTCATGAACGCGACGAGCGCGCCCAGAGCGTAGAGCGCGCCATCCCAGCCGAACAGCGCGGCCAGGCCCACAAAGCCTAGAAAGGCGGCGGCACTCATCCAGTCGCCGGCCAGCGCAAAGCCGTTTTCCACGGCGCCGAGATTGCCGCCAGCAGCGTAGAACTCGCTGGTGGTTTTGGTGCGTTTGGCAGCCCAGTACGTGATGGCCAGCGTGACGCCCAGAATGAAGACAAACATGCCCAATGTGATGAGTTTCATGTTGGCTCCTTGCGGCTGTTCAGGTCGGTGATGGCTTTGCCGGCCATGGCGTCGAAGTCACGGTTGGCCACACGCACGTAAATCACGCCCATAACCCAGCACATGAGGTAGCAGCCCAACACCAGCAGATAGGCCATGTTGAAGGCGCCGCTGACCTTCTGCGTCATGAATTCCTTGCCGTAGCCGGCCAGCAGCGTCATGCCCATGAAGGTGCCAAAGTAAATCAGCACCATCGGCACCAGCAGCTTTTTCTTTGCCTGAATCAGCTCCCTGAATGAGGGGAGGTCGACGGCGTCTCGCCAGTAGCGGGCGTCTCTGGCCGCCAGACCGAGGTTATCGGGGGTCATGTTTGTCTCCTGTTTTGTGCGTTTTGCCTGCAGCAGGCAGTCATCACCTTGCAGGGACCATGCCAGAAGATATATTGTTTTAATTCAGTGGTTTGCGAGCTTTATCTCGATACAACCTTAAGTAAACGATTCAATTCTGACCATATTGATTCGAATTTGACTCGAATCCTTGCCCTCATTGGCTGTGAAGACTGGCTCAAATGCCGGACGCGCACTGGTACATACCCTGTGTTCGCACTGAGTAACCCCCACTGAAACACACGGTTACCGTAAGCTGAGCAGCGCGTGATTCAATTTTGAATCGGCAGTGCCTAACCAGGGAGCCCCATGGACATCGTGCCCACCGAGACCGCTGAATTGCTGCACCTGCGCCAGCTCTGCCAGGATTACGAAGAGATTTACCGCAACTCCTTTGACGGCATTTTTGTGGCCGACGGCAAGGGCATGACATTGATGGTGAACCCAGGCTGTGAGCGGAACTACGACTGCAAAGCCGAAGACCTCGTCGGTCACCATGTGTCTGAGTTTCAAAACAAGGGCTGGATTCGCCCGGTCATTGCGACGCAGGTCGCGACCGAGCGCAAACGCATCTCCGCCATGCAGCAGACCCACGGGGGCAAGACCATCATGGTCACTGGCATCCCACTGTTTGATGCGCAAGGTGCGGTCCGCAAGGTCATCATTAATTCGCGCGATACCACCGAGCTGGTGCGGTTGCAGGAGGCCCTGCTGCGTACCCGCGACGACCTGCAGCGGGTGGAAAACGAAATGAAGGAACTGCGGTTACAAAACCTCAAGCCTGACGGCGTGGTGCTCAAAAGCCAAGCCATGCAGCAGCTCTACGGGGTGGCGATGCGAGTGGCCAAGGTCGACACAGCGGTGCTGGTCAGCGGCGAGTCGGGTGTCGGGAAAGAGGTGCTGGCGCGGCAGATTCATCGGCACAGCCAGCGCAGCTCAGGGCCATTCATCAAGATCAACTGCGGGGCCATTCCGCGTGAGCTATTGGAGTCGGAGCTGTTTGGCTACGAGGGCGGAGCTTTCACCGGTGCGCACAAGCAAGGCAAGGTTGGCATCATTGAAACCGCCAACCATGGGACGCTGTTCCTCGACGAAATCGGCGAGCTGCCACTGGACCTCCAGGTCAAGCTGTTGCAAACACTGCAAGACCACACCCTGGTGAGGGTGGGGGGCACGCGCACCGTACGTATCGATTTGCGCATCGTGGCCGCCACGAACCGCGACCTGCGCGACATGGTGGAGAAAAATCTGTTCCGTAGCGACCTGTACTACCGGCTGAATGTGGTGCCCATCCACGTGCCACCGCTGCGCCAGCGCAAGGAGGACATCCTGCCGTTGCTGTTGCAAGCCCTCCAGGAGTTGAACAAGCAGTACGGGCTGGCGAAGAAGCTGTCGGGTCGGGCCGTTGACTGCCTGTTGGGCTACGAGTGGCCCGGCAACGTGCGTGAACTGCGCAACATAGTCGAACGTTTGGTGGTCACCACGCCAGCCGATCTGATGGACGCGGATCACCTCCCCGAGTCCATTCGCCACGGAAACGCCTTGCTGCGCAAAGACCTCGGCTTTGCGCAGCTGGTAGCTCGCTTCGAGACACAATTGGTACGGGAGGCGTTGAACCGTTATGGCAGCACGCGGGCGGCGGCAGAGTCGCTCCAGATCAGCCAATCCACCGTGGTGCGAAAGCTCAAGGAAGAGCCAATGGCGTGATCCATTTGCCGTTTGCCCAACGCCTCTGCCCGGCGGCGGGCAACCCTCCCGACAAAGATCTGCACACGACCATCTGGCAATTCCGTGCCGGAACACACCACCGCCACGAACGCAACGCCGTCACCCGGCAGGGGACGATGTCCTTGATACGTCGGCAGGCTTTGACGCAGGCGTGTGCTTGGTCTCCCCATTGCATCTGCGAAGGCCTCGTACTCGGTTTGCGTTGGCTCAAGCGCGGCTGGCGCTCAACCTAGGAGGATGAGAAGTGGGGTGAAACTCCGGAGCCCCGCAGTTTCGCGGCGTTCCGCCACCATCGCGAACACCGTTCCGAGGGTGGGATGCAAACTGTTAGCGCGCACTGACGCGACCTCTTGGGCCGTTCCAGCCGGAGCTGGGGCGAGCGCTACCACTTCGTCGCTGACTTGCTGCATGAGCTTGCTCGCACTGAGTTTGCGCCGTGGCGACCCGGCGCAGCCGATGTGGCTGGTTCTGCTCGGCTTACCTTACCCTGCTTTGCCGCGTTGGCATGTACTGCCAGTGGGCAGTGGCCCGCAACAGCGAAGGTCGATCGCACGATGGGAATCGGAATGCAGCGCTGAGGACCCGGCGTGAGATCGGGCGGTGGATTGGCCTCAGATCGTGCGCTAAGTACGCCCGCGGGGCGACCGGAGCCGCCCCCAAAACCAGTTGTAGGGGTGAACCTGGCCAGTCGATTGCCCATTCGCCGAGACCAGCGGCAAGGCTTGCGCCTGCCATTCGAACACCCCGCCGCGCAAATGGCTGATCGGTCCCGCGCCAGCCGCCGCCAGCATCGATTGCGTCCGTTGAACCAACATGGCACTGCGGCCACCCACTGCGCAGTAAACAACCACGGGACGGCCTTGGAGCGCGCCCAGCTGCGCCGTCAGGGCTTCAGCGGAGGTGTCTGGCGGTACGCGTTGTGCACCGGGCAGGTGGCTGGTGTCGAATTCTTCCTGAGTGCGTGCGTCCAGCAGCAGCGGCGGCGAGGGCTGTTTCAGCGCTTCGGCAAGCGCGCCAGCGGAGGTTTCTGTCACGGTAGGGTAGAGCCAGTGAATGGATTGCGCCACCCGCGCAGGGGTGAATGACGCCCAGCCAGAACCAATCACCAACGCCAAGCCAATACCAACCAGTGCGAACTGCGGCCAAACGGCGGTGTGGACGGTGGTGTGCATGTTCAGTGAGTGGAGGTGGACCTTGACCTAAGGCCGGTCAGACCCATGGCCGGTCCAAAGCACTGCAGGCGTGACATCTGCCAGCGTGGCACAACCACACAAGGCCATTGCAATCTCGAGTTCGTCGCGGAGCAGGCGAATCACATGGGCCACGCCCAACGTTCCCGCATTGGCAAGGCCGTAGACATAGGGGCGGCCCACCATCACTGCGCTGGCCCCCAGGGCGATGGCTTTCAACACATCGGTGCCACGGCGGATACCTCCGTCTACCAGCAAGGGCATCGCGCCCTGCAGCGCGTCCACCATGCGCGGCAGCACGGCAGCGGTCGGGGGACTGGTGTCCAGGGTGCGACCACCGTGGTTGGACACAACGATGGCCGAGATGCCGTGCTGCAGGGCTTGCATCGCATCGTCCGGGTGCAACACGCCCTTTAGGACGATGGGTAACTGCGTCACACTTTGCAGCCACGACAAATCATCCCAAGTCGGGGCTTGGTGCAGTAGGCCGTCAAACAAAGCGCTTTGGTGGGCGGCGAGTGTCAGGGCAGGGGAGCGCGGTAAGCCCGCCAGGTTGACGGCGCTGACGCCGGCGGGCAAACGGAATCCGGCCCGACGTTCGCGGTCGCGGGCGCCATGGGTGGGAGCGTCTACCGTGAGTACCAGGGCCTCGTAACCGGCATGCTCGGCACGGGCAACCAGTTCACGGGTAAAACCCCGGTCGTGTTGCAGGTAGAGCTGAAACCACAACGGCCCGCGCGTGGGCTCACTTAACATTACCTCGGCCACCGTCTCCAGCGCCACGCTGGCCTGGGTGCTCAGCACCATACCGGCGCCCAGCGCAGCCGCTGCGTGGGCGGTGGCCAGTTCCCCGTCCGCGTGGGCCATGCACTGGTAGGCCACCGGTGCCAACAGCAGCGGGTGCTCCAGCGTCTGCCCGAGCAACTGGGTACGTGTGTGGCCGCCTGCCACTGCGCGCAACACGCGAGGCAGGAGTTGCACGCTATCCCAGGCATTGCGGTTCGCGCGCAGCGTGATCTCGTCTGCCGCACCACCTGAAAAATAGGCCCAGGCGTTGGCATCCAACAGGCCCTGCGCATGGCGTTCATGGTCTGCCACGGAGACGACACCGGCTGGCACGGGTGTCAATTGGGGAACGAGGATCATGTGTCTGCCCACATCCGCAGCAGGTTGTGGTACGTGCCGGTCAGTGTGACGGTGTTGGCGTTATCGCCGTGGGCTGCCCGAAGTTGCACCAAGGCCATGTCCATCTGAAAGAGCAACTCACGTTGTGCTTCACTGCGAACCATGCTCTCAACCCAAAAAAAACAGGCCAGGCGTTCACCCCGCGTGACTGGCGTTACCTGATGCACCCGGGTGGCCGGGTAGAGCAGCAGGTGTCCTGCGGGTAGCTTGAAACGCTGGGCCTCGGGCATTCCCTGAATCACCAGTTCGCCGCCATCGTAGGTGTCGGGTTCTGACAGAAACAAGGTACATGACATGTCTGTCCGCACTTTCTGTCCACTGTCGGGCTGGTAGCGAATGGCGCTGTCGACATGGTCGCCGTAGTGGTTGCTGCTGCCACGGTAGCGGTTGAACTGCGGTGCCAGCACCCGCTTGGGGAGACAGGCGGAAAAAAAAGTCAGCTGTCG
>CAZANT010000019.1:0-16526 GCA_964486575.1 uncultured Burkholderiaceae bacterium
CGCAGCCACCAAGGCCCAGGTGGAGGCCAAACAGTTTGAGATCATCGAGAACGAGGGCGCCGAGCTGGTGGTGCTCGCCCGCTACATGCAAATTTTGAGCGATGACCTCTGCCGCAAACTGCAGGGCCGCGCGATCAACATCCACCACTCCTTCCTGCCCAGCTTCAAGGGCGCCAAGCCCTATTACCAGGCGCACGACCGGGGCGTGAAGCTCATCGGTGCGACGGCCCATTACGTGACCGCCGACCTCGACGAAGGGCCGATCATCGAACAAGACGTCGCCCGGGTGGACCACAGCAAAACGGTGGAGGACTTCACCGCCCAGGGGCGCGACACCGAAAGCCAGGTGCTGGCCCGCGCGGTGAAGTGGCACAGTGAACACCGGGTGCTGCTCAACGGCCACAAGACCGTCATTTTCAAGTGAGCCAAACACACAGCGGCGAAACACACCGGCGAATCCCGCCGGTGCAGTGCCTGCTGACCTTTGAGGCGCTGGCGCGTCTACGGAGTGTGACCCAAACCGCCGAGGAGTTGTGCGTCACGCCCAGTGCGGTCAGCCACCGGGTCAAGCAGCTCGAACAGATCATCGGTACCAAGCTCTTTGGCCGGGCCGACTTTTCCCTCACCACCGAAGGCAGCGAGTACCTGGCCCATGTGCGCGAGGGTTTGGCCCGTCTGCAGAAGTTCCCCACCGCCGGCGGCAGCAGTGGCCGGCGTAAGCTGCGCTTTGCAGTCACGCCAACCTTCGCCCGATCCATCCTGATCCCGCGGCTGCGGCAGTTCACCGACGCCTACCCGGAAATTGACCTCACGCTGCAGGTCGCCATCCCGCTGCTCGACGTGGTGGCCGAAGACGCCGACCTGACCATCCGCTTTGGCACCGGCCGTTACGCTGACGTGGAGCACGTGCTGCTGATGAAAGACGACATCACGCCGCTGGCCTCGCCCGCCTTTGTGCGCGAGCATGGCCCATTCGAGTCACCCTTGGCGCTGGAGGGCCAGCCCCTGTTGCGCAGCCCGCTGGAGCCCTGGCGTACTTGGTTTGCAGCCCACGCGCTCGACTGGCCCGAGCCCACCGACGGCTCCCAATTCAACGACGTGGGCCTCACCTGCGACGCCGCCGCCGCCGGCATGGGCGTGGCGCTGGTGCGGCAAAAGCTCGCCGCCCCCTGGTTGGAGCGCGGCACTCTGGTTCGGCTGTTCGACCCGGCGGTGTCGCCCGCTGTGCCCAGCCCACACGCCCACTACCTGTGCTGGCGCACCGGCCTGATGGACCGTTGGGAATGCGCAGCGTTTGCCGACTGGCTGCGCAAAGCAGTGACCTGAACTCCGCAAAAAGCTTTTCACAGCGCACGCCCGGTTTATTCATGCAGCGGGCGATGGTTTTGCCGTACAGTGATTTGGCATAAAAAGCACGGACCGACCATGAATGCCCCAACCACCCCACAGCAGACCGAACTGCTCCTGAAAGCAGAGCAAAAGTCCCAGATTATTCAGGGGCTTCTGGCTGTTTTGCCTTCGCATGCACTGCTCTGGCAGTCCGAAGACACCACCCCCTACGAATGTGACGGCCTGACCGCCTACCGCCAGCGCCCCCTGGCCGTGGCACTGCCGGAAACGGAAGCGCAGGTGCAGGCTGTGCTGAAAACCTGCCACCGTTTGGGTGTGCCCGTGGTGGCCCGTGGTGCCGGCACCGGCCTCTCAGGCGGCGCCATGCCTCACGCCCATGGCGTCACGCTGTCACTCGCCAAGTTCAACAAGGTCCTGAAACTCGACGCCCTCAGCCGCACGGCGGTGGTGCAGTGTGGCGTGCGCAACCTCGCCATCAGCGAAGCGGCCGCGCCGCTGGGGCTGTATTACGCCCCCGACCCGTCGAGCCAGATCGCCTGCACCATTGGCGGCAATGTGGCGGAGAATTCTGGCGGTGTGCACTGCCTGAAGTACGGGCTGACGCTGCACAACGTGCTCAAGGTCAAGGGCTTCACGGTGGAAGGTGAGCCGGTGGAGTTCGGCAGCGAGGCGCTGGACTGCCCCGGCCTCGACCTGATGGCGGTGCTGGTCGGCAGCGAAGGCATGTTGGCCGTCACCACCGAGGTCACTGTCAAGCTGGTGCCCAAGCCCCAACTGGCGCGCTGCATCATGGCAAGCTTCAATGACGTGCGCCGGGCCGGCGACGCGGTGGCCGCGGTGATCGCCGCAGGCATCATCCCCGCCGGTCTGGAGATGATGGACAAGCCCATGACCGCGGCGGTGGAAGACTTCGTGCACGCCGGCTACGACCTGACGGCTGAAGCGATTTTGCTGTGCGAGAGCGACGGCACCCCCGAAGAGGTGGCAGAAGAAATTGAGCGCATGAGCGACGTGTTGCGCCGTGCAGGCGCCACCGCGATCGCCGTGAGCCGCGACGAAGCCGAGCGCCTGAGGTTCTGGAGCGGCCGCAAAAACGCCTTCCCCGCCAGTGGCCGCATCAGCCCCGACTACATGTGCATGGACTCGACCATCCCCCGCAAGCGGCTCGCCGACATCCTGCTGGCCATTCAGCAGATGGAGAAGAAGTACCAGCTGCGCTGCGCCAACGTCTTCCACGCCGGCGACGGCAACCTGCACCCGCTGATCCTGTTTGATGCCAACGACCCCGACCAGCTGCACCGCTGCGAGTTGTTCGGCGCCGACATCCTAGAGACCAGCGTGGCCATGGGGGGCACCGTGACCGGCGAGCACGGCGTGGGCATCGAGAAGCTCAACAGCATGTGTGTGCAGTTCACGCCGGACGAACGCGAGGCGATGTTCGCCGTCAAGCGCGCGTTCGACCCACAGGGCTTGCTGAACCCCGGCAAGGTCATCCCCACGCTGACACGCTGCGCCGAATATGGCCGCGTGGTGGTGCGCGGCGGACAAATGGCCCACCCCGACCTGCCGCGGTTCTGAGGCTGGGCTGCAATGCTGGCACTGCGTGGTCTGGCCTGGCTTCTGGCGCTCCAGTCCATCGGCGAGTTGCTGTCACGCGGGCTCAACCTGCCCTTTCCCGGCCCGGTGGTCGGCATGTTGCTGCTGACGCTGGCACTTGGCCTGGCTCCGGTGCGCGAACCGGTGGCCGCCTGTGCCGACTTTCTGCTGACCCACTTGTCGCTGTTGTTTGTGCCGGTGGGCGTGGGCGTGATGACCCACCTCTCGCTGGTCAGTGAGTACGGCGGGCGCATGCTGTTGGTGATCGTGCTGTCCACCTGGATCGGCTTGGTGGTGACGGTGGGTGTGCTGCAGCTGACCCGTAAGAACGATGCCAAAGTTCGTTGAGCTCTGGGTCTACCTTTCGGCCACACCGCTGTTTGGCTTGACCGCGACGCTCGTGGTGTACGTGCTGGCGCATGCGTTTTATGCCCGTGTGGCCCAGGCACCGTGGGCCAACCCGGTGCTGTGGACGGTGGCGGTGATCGCCGGTGTGTTGCTGGCCACCGATGTGCCCTACCCCACCTACTTTGCGGGCGCACAGTTCATCCACTTCCTACTCGGGCCGGCGGTGGTGGCGTTGGGCTGGCCGCTGTGGCAGCGGCGTCAAGCGCTGCGTGCGCGATGGTGTCGCATTCTGCTGGCCGCTTTGCTAGGCGGCGCGGCCGCCAGCGGCTCAGCGCTGGGATTGGCTTGGCTGGTGGGGCTGCCCACCGAGGTGTTGCTGTCGCTGGTGCCCAAGTCGGTCACCGCGCCGGTCGCCATGGGGATTGCCGAAAAGATTGGCGGCATTCCGGCGCTGGCCGCAGTGTTTGCGGTACTGACTGGTTTGGTGGGCGCGCTGAGCGGCAAGTATTTGTTCGCCGCGATGCGCATCCCGACCGACGCCGGCGGCTGGGCTGCACGTGGCTTTGCATTGGGCACCGCAGCCCATGGGCTGGGCGCAGCGCGGGCGATTCAGGTGAATGCGGACGCCGGAGCCTATGCCGGTCTGGCGCTCGGGTTGCAGGTGCTGCTAAGCGCGCTGCTGCTGCCGCTGGCGTTCCGCCTGTTCTGAGCCGACACCCCCGAATCAGGCCGCTTTGGCGAGCTGCGCCTGGGGCAGCACCTGGTCCAGCGCCGCGGTCAGGTGCGACACCGTGCGGTCCACGTGGTGCAACTTTTCCAGGCCAAACAGTCCGATGCGGAAGGTGCGGAAATCGGCGGGCTCGTCGCACATCAGTGGGACGCCTGCGGCGGTTTGCAGACCGGCAGCGAGGAATTTCTTGCTGTTCTGGATCTCAGCGTCGTCGGTGTAGCTGACCACCACACCAGGCGCCTGGAAGCCTTTGGCCGCCACGCTGCGGATGCCGCGGCCTTCGAACAAGGCGCGCACCCGCAAGCCCAGCTCGGCCTGCTCGGCCTTGACCTTCTCAAAACCGTAGGTACGGGTCTCCTGCATCACTTCGCGAAGGCGGGCCAGCGCGTCGGTGGGCATGGTGGTGTGGTACACGTGACCGCCCGATTCGTAGGTCTCCATCACCTGCAGCCACTTCTTCAGGTCGCAGGCAAAGCTGGTGCTGGTGGTGCCATCAATGGCAGCGCGGGCGCGATCGCTGAGCATCACCATGGCGCAGGCGGGCGAGCCGCTCCAGCCTTTTTGTGGCGCGCTGACCAACACGTCCACCCCGGTGGCCTTCATGTCCACCCACATCGCACCGGAGGCGATGCAGTCGAGCACAAACAAGCCGCCCACGGCGTGCACCGCGTCGGCAACCTGGCGCAGGTAATCGTCGGGCAGGATCATGCCAGCGGCGGTTTCCACATGGGGGGCAAACACCACGTCGGGCTTTTGCGCGGCGATGGTGGCGGCCACATCCCCGATGGGGCAAGGCACCCAGGGTGCCTGCGGTCCGTCACCCACGCGGCGCGCTTTGAGCACCGTGGTTTCGGCGGGGATTCCACCCATGTCGAAAATCTGCGTCCAGCGGTAGCTGAACCAACCGTTGCGCAGCACCAAGGCCTTTTTACCGGTGGCGAACTGGCGTGCCACCGCCTCCATGCCAAAGGTGCCGCTGCCAGGCACCAGCACCGCCGAGCGGGATTGATAAACCTCTTTCAGGATGCTGGCGATGTCTTTCATCACACCCTGGAAGCGCTGGGACATGTGGTTGAGCGCGCGGTCGGTGTAGACGACGGAGAACTCGAGCAAACCGTCTGGATCGATGTGGGGCAGTAAACCTGGCATGGCGCGTGTGAATCAAATCTAAGGTCAATTAGGTTAGCACGGCCCATACAGACTTGCAGACATGGTCATCCCGCATTCGGTGGCGGTGCAGGGCGAGGCACCGCTGGACCCTGCAACCTGCGTGTTTCCACGCTTGCCGCTCCAGGGTGGTTGCGTAAACTTTAGACCACATTCTGGAGACAAAACCATGCTGAGAAGAAAAGTCTGGCCACTGATGCTGGTGCTGACGGGAGCGCTGTTCACATTGCCAGGCGCCGCACAGACCGGGGTCAGCGACAATGAAATCCTGATTGGCCAGTTCGCTGCCCAAAGCGGTCCCGCCGCCGAGCTGGGCAAACGCATGCAGTTGGGTATCCTGGCGCATTTCAAGGCCATCAATGCGGCGGGCGGCGTCAATGGCCGCACGCTGCGGCTGGTGTCGCGCGACGATGGGTACGAACCCGAGCGCGCCTTGGCGGCGGCGAAGGCCCTGATTGCCGAAGACAAGGTGTTTGCACTGATTGGCGCCGTGGGGACGCCCACCATGCTGGCCGCCCTGCCGGCGATTGACGAAGCAAAAATCCCTCTGGTGGGGATGTTCACCGGGGCCGAGGCACTGCGCGTGCCCTTCAACCGCCACCTGTTCCATGTGCGAGCCAGCTACTTTGACGAAACGGAGCGCATCGTCCAGCACCTGACCACGCTGGGAGTGAAAAAAATCGCGGTTTTCTACCAGAACGACTCCTATGGTAAGACTGGGCTGGAAGGCGTGACCCGCGCACTGGACAAGCGCGGTCTGAAGCCGGTGGCCAGGGTGACGGTGGAACGCAACAGTGTGGAAGTCTCGAAAGCTTTTGACGAGCTGGCCAAGGCCGCGCCCGAAGCGGTGGTACAGATCAGCGCCTACAAGTCGTGCGCGGCGCTGATCAAACTCGCGCGGGGCAAGGGCCTGGCGACCCAGTTCTACAACGTGAGTTTTGTGGGCTCGTCGGCCCTGGCGGCCGAGCTGGGCGACGCGGGTGTGGGCGTCACCATCTCACAGGTGGTGCCTTTTCCGTTTTCACCCAGCACACCCATCGTGCGTGAGTACCAGCAGCGCATGGGCGAAATTGGCGTGACCGACTACGACTTCTCCAGCATGGAGGGCTACTTGGCCGCGCGGGTGCTGACCGAGGGCTTGAAGCGCGCTGGCCGCACGCTGAACCGCGAAGGCCTGATTGTGGGTCTGGAATCGCTGCGCGACTTCAACATGGGTGGCTTCAGCGTGACCTACGGCCCCCAGAACCACCAGGGCTCGCGCTTCACCGATCTGACGCTGATTTCCCGCAGCGGCCGTTTCGTCCGCTGACGGCACAGACCTCAACGGGCCGGGCGTTCGCCAAAGACAGCGGTGCCCACGCGCACCAGCGTGCTGCCAGCAGCGATGGCCGCCTCGAGGTCGGCACTCATGCCGAGCGACAGGGTGTCAAATTCGGCCCAGCCAGGCAGTCGGGCATTCAAAATTTGATCAAATACGGTTAAAGCCCTTGTGAATACGAGCTTCTGCGCTACGAAATCAGGAGTCGGCTCAGGCAGTGCCATCAGTCCGCGCAGGCGCAGCCGCGGCAGAGCGCTGATGCCATGCGCCAACGCCAACGCGTCCTCCGGCGCCACACCGGACTTGTTGGGCCCAGCGTCGATGTTCACCTGAACACACACATTGAGTGGCGGCAGATGGTCTGGCCTCTGAGCGCTCAGGCGTTCGGCAATCTTCAGCCGGTCTACCGACTGCACCCAGTCAAAGTGTTCAGCCACCACCCGAGTCTTGTTGCTTTGCACCGGGCCGATCATGTGCCAGACCAGCGGCAGATCTCGCAACACAAGGATCTTCTCCACCCCTTCCTGGATGTAGTTCTCGCCAAACGCAAGCTGGCCTGAGGCATGTGCTTCCCGCACTGCTTGTGGGCTTTGGGTTTTGGAAACAGCGAGCAAGCCTACGTCGCCCGGCGCGCGGCCAGCGGCCAGACAAGCGGCGTTAATTCGGTGTTTTACCTGCTGGAGTCGGCCGTCAATCGTCGTCATAATAGTCAGCGAGCGTATCAAATGGAGGCCATTGTGGTGGCCCGCGTCAACCTGTACCGAGGGCCCCCGTGGACATTACCCAGCTGCTGGCGTTCAGCGTCAAGAACAAGGCCTCCGACCTGCACCTCTCGGCGGGACTGCCCCCCATGATTCGCGTGCATGGCGATGTGCGACGCATCAACGTCGAGCCGCTGGACCACAAGGCGGTACACGCCATGGTCTATGACATCATGAACGATGCGCAGCGCAAGCACTTCGAAGAGTTCCTAGAGGTCGACTTCTCGTTCGAGATTGAGGGCCTGGCGCGGTTCCGCGTCAACGCCTTCAACCAGAACCGGGGCGCGGGCGGCGTGTTCCGCACCATTCCCTCCAAGATCCTGACGCTGGAACAGCTCAACGCGCCCAAGATTTTTGCCGACCTGGCCCTGAAACCACGTGGCCTGGTGCTGGTGACCGGGCCCACTGGCTCGGGCAAGTCCACCACACTGGCCGCCATGGTCAACTACCTCAACGAAAACGAGTACGGCCACATCTTGACGGTGGAAGACCCGATCGAATTCGTGCACGAGTCCAAGAAGTGCCTGATCAACCAGCGCGAGGTCGGACCCCACACCAACAGCTTCAGCGCCGCCTTGCGATCTGCCCTGCGCGAAGATCCGGACGCGATTCTGGTGGGTGAAATGCGCGACCTGGAAACGATTCGCCTGGCGATGACCGCGGCTGAAACCGGCCACCTGGTGTTCGGCACGCTGCACACCTCCAGCGCAGCCAAAACCATCGACCGGATCATTGACGTGTTCCCGGCAGAAGAGAAAGAAATGGTCCGCGCCATGTTGTCCGAATCGCTGCAGGCGGTGATTTCTCAGACCCTGTGCAAAACCAAAGACGGCACCGGCCGGGTGGCAGCGCACGAGATCATGCTGGGCACGCCCGCCATCCGCAACCTGATCCGCGAGGCCAAAGTGGCGCAGATGTACTCGGCCATCCAGACTGGCAACAGCATGGGCATGCAGACCCTGGACCAAAACCTCTCCGACCTGGTTCGGCGCAACGTGATCAGCTCGGCAGAAGCCCGGGGCAAGGCCAAGATCCCCGACAACTTCCCCGGCTGAAGATGACCCCGTCCCGCCTACCCCGCGCGCGGCCCCACCCCCAAGACCCAAAGGTGTTCTGATGGAACGCGACCAAGCCAGCCAGTTCATCAATGACCTGCTCGCGCTGCTGATTGCACGCAAGGGCAGCGACCTGTTCATCACCGCCGAATTCCCGCCCGCCATCAAGGTGGACGGCAAGGTGGTCAAGGTGTCGGCACAGCCGCTGTCGCCGCAGCACACGCTCGTGCTGGCACGCACCATCATGAGCGACAAGCAGGCGGCCGAGTTCGAGCGCACCAAGGAATGCAACTTCGCCATCGCGCCCTCGGGCATTGGCAGGTTCCGCGTCAGTGCGTTTGTGCAGCAGGGGCACATTGGGCTGGTGCTGCGGGTGATTCCTGCCACCATCCCCACGCTGGACGGTTTGTCCATGCCCCCAGCGCTGAAAACCGTCGTGATGAGCAAACGCGGTCTGTGCATTCTGGTCGGCGCCACCGGCTCCGGCAAGTCCACCACCCTGGCGGCCATGATCGACTGGCGCAACGACAACGCCTTCGACCACATCATCACCATTGAGGACCCGATTGAGTTCGTGCACCCGCACAAGAACTGCATCCTGACCCAGCGTGAGGTTGGCCTCGATACCGAAAGCTGGCACGCTGCGCTGAAAAACACCCTGCGGCAAGCACCCGACGTGATCCTCATGGGTGAGATTCGTGACCGCGAGACCATGGAGCACGCGATCGCTTTCTCCGAAACGGGCCACTTGTGCCTGGCTACCCTGCACGCCAACAGCGCCAACCAGGCGTTGGACCGGATCGTCAACTTCTTTCCGGAAGATCGACGCCAGCAACTGCTGATGGACGTGTCGTTGAACTTGCGCGCCATCGTGTCCCAGCGCTTGCTGCCGCGACAGCAGGGCAAAGGCCGTGTGGCCGCGGTGGAGGTGATGCTTAACTCGCCTCTGATTGCCGACTTGATCTTCAAGGGCGAGGTGGCCGAGATCAAGGAGATCATGAAGAAAAGCCGCAACCTCGGCATGCAAACCTTTGACCAGGCGCTGTTCGACCTGTACGAGGCCAACCACGTCACCTACGAAGACGCCCTGCGCAACGCCGACTCGGTCAACGACCTGCGTTTGCAGATCAAACTCAACAGCCAGCGCAGCAAGACCACCGACCTCGCTGCCGGTACCGAACACATGTCGATTGTCTGAAACTTGATGACCACCACACCTACCAAGACCTACACCCCCATGCCCGCTCACCGCGTTGCTTTTATTGGCCTCGGCGTGATGGGGTATCCCATGGCAGGCCACCTCGCACGCGCTGGCCATACCGTGACCGTCTACAACAGAAGCGCTGGCAAAGCCGTCGCATGGCTTTCAGATTATTCGCCGGCTCAGACCCATAAACACGCGGAAACGCCGCGCGAAGCTGCGGACGGTGCCGACTTGGTCTTCTGCTGCGTCGGCAACGACGACGACCTGCGTTCGGTCACGCTGGGGCCCGACGGTGCTTTCGCTGGCATGAAGCGCGGCGCCATCTTTGTGGACCACACCACCGCCTCCGCCGACGTGGCGCGCGAGCTCAACAACGTCGCGAAGGCGCTGAGTTTGTCGTTCATTGATGCGCCGGTCTCGGGTGGTCAGGCGGGCGCACAAAATGGCCTGCTGACGGTGATGTGTGGAGGCGACAGTGCGGCCTTTGAGCAAGCCGCGCCGGTGGCGATGGCCTTCTCCCGTGCCGTCACCCTGATGGGGCCGAGCGGCGCGGGTCAACTGACCAAAATGGTCAACCAGGTGTGCATTGCTGGATTGCTCCAAGGTCTGAGCGAGGCGATTGCCTTTGGCCAGAAGGCCGGGCTCGACATGCCACAGGTGCTGGATGTGATTGGCAAAGGTGCGGCCCAAAGCTGGCAACTCGACAACCGCGGCAAAACCATGGCAGCAGGCGAGTTCAACTTCGGCTTCGCGGTGGACTGGATGCGCAAAGACCTGGGTTTGGTGATGGATGAAGCGCGGCGCAACGGGGCACGCCTGCCTGTCACTGCACTGGTCGACCAGTTTTATGCCGACGTGCAGCAGATGGGGGGCCAGCGCTGGGACACCTCCAGCCTGATCAGACGGCTCAAGTAACTGCCGGCTGGAGGCCGTTGCGCCCAATGGCCTCCAATGGCTGGTCAGCGTTTCGCGGCGCGTGGCAGCAGGCGCTGCAGTTCCTCTTCGCTGATGATTTCAAGTACGCGCACGACCTTCTGAACACCGCTGATGCTGCGCGCTATGTCTGTGGCGCGATCGGCTTCGCGCTGCGTCACTCGACCCATCAGATAGACCACACCACGCTCAGTGACCACTTTGAAGGCGGTCGGGTAGACGTCACCGGCGTCCACCATGGCGGCCTTCACCTTGCCCGTGACCAGTGTGTCCGACGAACGCTGCGTCAGCGGCGAGTTACCCATCACCGCCAGCTCGTTGACGATGCTGCGAACATTGTCCACACCAGACACCACCTGCTCGGCCTGCTTGCGGTCCGACTCGGTGGGCACCTCGCCGGTCATCAGCACCTGGCGGTTGTAGCTGGTGATGTTGATGTGGCCACGCTCACCCACGCCTTCGCGCAAGCGGTTGTAGGAGCGAAGCTCAATCCCCTCGTCTTCCAGTTGGGCGCCAGAGGTACGCCTGTCGGTGGCCAGCAATGTGCCCCCCAGGAATGAGCCGCCCACCACAAGGGGGACGCAGGCGCTGAGCGCGCCGCTGAGGGCTGTGGCCAGAAGGGCCAGTCGGAGTGTTGTCTTCATGTCGTTTGTTCCTGGTCACCAAGTAATTGGGTGTCCACCCCGTCGCTGATGCAGTGCAACGCCAGCAAGTGGACTTCGTGGATGCGCGCCGGGCGCTCATGCGGCACGCACACATGCACATCGGTGTCACGCAATGCCGCTGTCACCTTACCACCGCCTGCACCGGTCAGCGCCACCACGGTCATGTCGCGCTCGTGGGCTACCGCGATGGCAGCCAGCATGTTTGGATGCTGGCCAGAGGTCGACAGGACCAACAGCACATCGCCGGGTTGGCCCAGTGCACGCACCTGTTTGGAAAACAGGTGTTGCAGTTCGCCATCGCCCGCGTGTGAAGTTAGCACAGTGGTGTCGGTTGAGAGCGCAATGGCGCCGAGTTCCGGTCGGTCCCGTTCAAACCGTCCGACGAACTGGCCTGCAAACAACTGCGCATTCGCGGCCGAGGTTCCGTTGCCACAAGCGAGCACTTTGCCACCGCTCGTCACACACGCCAAGATGGCCTGCACTGCGGCGGTCAGTGGCTTGCTGAGCAATTGCGCCGCATGGTAATTGAGGTCGGCGCTGTCGATGAAGTGCTGCTGGATGCGCTGCTCTAACATGGGCTGGATGATAACTGGGATGCCCTCACGCTTTATGAAGCGTCAAAGGCAGCACGCAGCCAGGATAACGTCGGCGCTGCCCCCGACTGGTGTAGATCGCCCTGGATGCTCACGACATCAAATCGGCATGGCGGCCAGGTGGGCAGCCGTGCGAGGTAGTGGTGGGCAGCGTACACAATGCGCTGGCGTTTGTTTGCCGAGATGCTCGCAGCCGCGCCGCCGTGGCGGGTGTTGGCGCGCTGCCGGACTTCCACGAACACCAGCGTGCCGTCGCTGTCACGCATGATCAAATCGATTTCGCCGCCCCCGCGTCCGGGCGTCCGATAATTGCGGGCAAGCAGTGTCAGTCCGGCACGCAGCAGGTAGGCTGCGGCAAGGCCTTCTGCCGCGTCTCCCAACTCTTTTTTCGAAGGTTCCTTTGACAGCATCGTTCGCACCGGCTGTTGCGGCAGCACACGCTGCTGCCAGTGACCAGCATTATCCTGAAGCCTGCCTCTACGTCGTTGCCACGCCCATTGGCAACTTGGCCGACATCAGCCTGCGTGCGCTGCATGTGCTGGGGCTGGTGAACGCGGTGGCCTGCGAAGACACACGACACACGCAAGCCATGTTGCGGGCCTATGGCATCGACAAGCCGCTGTTGGCGGTCCACGAACACAACGAAGCACAAGCCGCAGATCACATCTGTACGCTGCTTGCTCAGGGTCAGCGCATCGCCTATGTCAGTGACGCCGGCACGCCTGCGATCAGCGACCCTGGCGCACGCCTCACCCGGGCCGCGCAGGCCGCTGGTTTTCGGGTCATGCCCCTGCCAGGGCCCAGCAGCATCACCACCGCCCTCAGCGTTGCTGGGCTGTCAGCCTCGGGCAGCTTTGTGTTCGCCGGGTTTCTACCCAGCAAAGCGACGGAACGACAAACCGCACTCACGAAGCTGCTGCGGGAACCGCATGCACTCGTGCTTTTGGAGTCACCGCACCGAATCGACGCGGTGGCGTCGGCAATGTTGAGCGCTTGCACCACCGAGCGCCTCATCACGGTCGGCCGCGAACTGACCAAACAGTTTGAAGAAGTGGCCACCATGACTCTGGGAGCATTTCCAGAATGGCTCCACGCCAACAACCAACGTAAACGGGGTGAGTTTGTGCTGGTGGTCCACGCGCCGCCGGACAGATCCAACACCGACAACGGCCATGCGGTGTTGGCGCTGCTGCTGGAAGAGTTGCCAATCAAGGCGGCGGTTCGGTTGGCCACCCACATCACCGGCGGTACGCGAAACGACTTGTATGCTGCGGCACTCGCACTCAAATCGGCATCTTCAGGCCAATCTGGAGAAGATTCCGACTGACCTAATTTCCACTCTGCAAATTGGCGCACACCACAACAAAAAGCCGGCAAAGAACACAGTTCTTTGCCGGCTTTTTGTCTGCAGCATTTCTGCTGCATGTTGGTTGCGCGAGTAGGATTTGAACCTACGACCTTTGGGTTATGAGCCCAACGAGCTACCAGGCTGCTCCATCGCGCGGTAAGTGAATGATTATAGCTTATTCTGCGGACTTGGCGTCGGCTTCGTTCACGGCGGGCACGTCGGGGCGGTCCACCAGTTCAACCAAAGCCATCGGTGCATTGTCACCCACACGGAACCCCATCTTCAAGATGCGGGTGTAACCGCCTGGACGGGCCTTGAAGCGCGGGCCAAGGTCGTTGAACAACTTGGTGACGCTGTCGCGGTCACGCAAGCGGTTAAAGGCCAATCGACGATTGGCCAGCGTGGCTTCCTTGGCCAGGGTGATCATGGGCTCCACCACACGGCGCAATTCTTTGGCCTTTGGCAGCGTGGTCTTGATGACTTCGTGCTCAATGAGCGAATTCATCATGTTGCGCAACATCGCGAGGCGGTGTTCGCTGGTGCGGTTAAGTTTACGTAGTCCGTGTCCGTGACGCATGGTGCTTTTCCTTTGGTTATTAAACGGGCAGCCGTGTCAGGTACTGCCCGGTGCACTGGGTTCGCTGAGCGACCCCTGTTCAGCAAGCGCTTAGCGCTTGTCCAAGCCAGCCGGTGGCCAGTTGTCCAGTTTCATGCCCAGCGTCAGCCCGCGCGACGCCAGCACTTCCTTGATTTCGTTGAGCGACTTACGGCCCAAATTAGGGGTCTTGAGCAACTCATTTTCGGTGCGCTGGATCAGGTCACCGATGTAGTAGATGTTCTCGGCCTTCAAGCAGTTGGCCGAGCGTACCGTCAGCTCCAGTTCGTCCACAGGGCGCAACAGAATCGGATCGAACTGCTGCGAACTGCGTGGTGCCGGTGCGTCGAACGCTGCGAGTTCGCTGCCTTCCAACTGGGCGAACACGGCGATCTGTTCCACCAGAATCTTGGCCGAGGCGCGAACCGCGTCTTCGGCGGTGATGGCACCGTTGGTTTCGATTTCAACCACGAGCTTATCGAGGTCGGTACGCTGCTCCACACGTGCGCTTTCGACCGTGTAGCTGACGCGCTTGACAGGCGAAAACGACGCATCCAGAACGATGCGGCCAATCGATTTGGTCGGCTCGTCGCCGTAGCGGCGCATCGTTCCGGGCACGTAGCCACGGCCTTTTTCAATCTTGATCTGCATGTCCAGTTTGCCGCCTTGTGACAGGTGGGCAATGACATGGCCTGGGTTGATGATCTCCACATCGTGCGGTGTCTGGATGTCTGCCGCAGTGACGACACCTTCGCCATCTTTGCGCAGACTCAGGGTCACTTCATCGCGGTTGTGGAGCTTGAACACCACGCCCTTCAGATTCAGCAGGATGTTGACGACGTCTTCCTGAACGCCGTCAATCGACGAATACTCGTGCAATACGCCGGAGATGGTGACTTCGGTCGCTGCGTAGCCCACCATGGACGACAGCAGAACGCGTCGCAAGGCGTTACCGAGGGTGTGACCGTAGCCACGCTCGAACGGCTCAAGCGTTACCTTCGCGTGGTTGGTACCAAGCTGCTCAACATGGATGGCTTTGGGCTTCAGCAAATGGGTCTGCATTCAAACTTCCTCTCAATACCCCCGGCTCGTTACACCGGTAAGGCTGGTGAAGCGCCGACAGCCACAGGGGGCAGCTGCCGGAACAAAATAATTAACGCGAATACAGTTCGACAATCAACGATTCGTTGACGTCAGAAGCGAATTCGTCGCGATCAGGGACCTTCTTGAAGATACCTTCGGCCTTTTCCAAGCTCACTTCCACCCAGGAGGGGAAGCCAACTTGTTGCGCCAGCTGCAACGCTTCCACAACGCGCCCTTGCTTCTTCGACTTGTCGCGCACGGCAACCACGTCGCCGGTCTTGACCTGGTAAGAGGGAATGTTGACCGAGTTGCCATTGACTGTCACGGCCTTGTGAGAGACCAGCTGACGCGCTTCAGCACGCGTGGAACCAAATCCCATCCGGTACACCACGTTGTCGAGGCGCGACTCCAGCAAAGACAACAGGTTGGCGCCAGTGCTGCCGCGGCGGCGGTCGGCTTCTGCAAAATAGCGGCGGAACTGGCGCTCCAGAACGCCGTACATGCGCTTGACCTTCTGTTTCTCACGAAGTTGCAAGCCGTAGTCGGAAGTACGCTGTCCCGACGTGCGGCCGTGCTGACCCGGCTTCGAGTCGAATTTGGCCTTGTCTCCGATGGCGCGGCGAGCGCTTTTCAGGAACAGGTCGGTGCCTTCACGGCGGGAAAGTTTGGCCTTGGGGCCGAGGTAGCGTGCCACGATATTTCCTTTAATTGCATCTGCTGCAGCCAGTTGCTGCAGGAGCCTTCGGCGCGAAGCCTAATGGCGGTGGGCTTGGGTTGACGAAACGTAAAACAACAAAGGTGGCCGGCACAACCATGCCAGCCACCCTCGCGATTCAAAACTCAAATGCGACGGCGCTTTTGTGGACGGCAGCCGTTGTGCGGAACCGGGGTCACGTCGGCAATCACATTGATACGGATACCAAGTGCGGCGAGGGCACGCACTGAGGATTCACGACCAGGACCGGGCCCCTTGATCTCAACATCAAGGTTCTTGATACCTTGTTCGATGGCAGCGCGTCCAGCGACTTCAGATGCCACCTGGGCAGCAAAAGGGGTCGATTTCCGCGAACCCTTGAAACCTTGACCACCTGACGATGCCCACGACAGAGCATTGCCCTGACGGTCCGTGATGGTGATGATGGTGTTGTTGAACGATGCGTGAACGTGCGCAACACCGTCAGCAACATTCTTGCGGACTTTTTTACGGACGCGCTGGGCGGCGTTATTGGCGGGAGCTTTTGCCATGGTGATCCTTCAAACTGATTATTTCTTGAGCGCCTGCGCTGCCTTGCGCGGACCCTTGCGGGTACGGGCGTTGGTACGCGTACGCTGACCACGCATTGGCAGGCCACGACGGTGACGGAAACCACGGTAACAGCCAATGTCCATCAGACGCTTGATGTTCATCGTGGTTTCGCGGCGCAGGTCACCTTCGATGGTGATCAGCGCGATTTGGTCGCGGATTTTTTCCAGGTCGCCGTCCGTCAGGTCTTTGACCTTCTTGGAGTAAGCGATCTCACAGGCTTCGCAGATTTTGCGAGCGCGTGTGCGACCGATACCAAAAATGGCGGTGAGGCCAATTTCAGTGTGCTTTTGCGGCGGAATGTTGATGCCAGCTATACGTGCCATATACGTCCTCTAAAACTCTGGAAATCAGCCTTGCCGCTGTTTGTGGCGCGGATCTGTACAGATCACACGGACCACGCCCTTGCGACGGATGATCTTGCAGTTGCGGCAAATTTTCTTGACCGAAGCCGAAACTCTCATTTCTCTCTCCTTT
>CAZANT010000020.1:0-16295 GCA_964486575.1 uncultured Burkholderiaceae bacterium
AACTGGGTGCGCCTGCAGTCCGAGATGTCGTGCTACTACTTTGTGGCCGACTGGCATGCACTCACCACCCACTACGAGAGCCGCGAGGTGATCGCGAAGAACGTCTACGAGATGGTGATCGACTGGCTGGCCGCAGGGCTAGACCCGAACCAGTGCACGCTGTTTTTGCAAAGCCGGATTCCTGAGCACGCCGAACTGTTCACGCTGCTGGCCATGGGCACGCCCATCGGCTGGCTGGAACGTGTGCCCACCTACAAAGACCAGCAGGAAAAACTCAAAGACAAAGACCTGTCCACCTACGGCTTCTTGGGCTACCCCTTGCTGCAGGCGGCCGACATCTTGATCTACAGGGCCAAATGGGTGCCGGTGGGCGAAGACCAGGCCAGCCACGTGGAACTCACCCGCGAGGCGGCGCGCCGCTTCAACCACCTCTATGGTCGCGAGGCCGACTTTGAGGCCAGGGTACAGGCCAGCCTCAGCAAGCTCGGAAAAGACGCCGCCAAGCGGCTGGAGAAGTCGCGCAAGGCCTTTCAGGAGGCGGGCGACACCAAAGCCATGGAAGGGGCGCTTGGCTTCGTCGCCAGCACACCGCTTTTGGACGCCGACGAACGCGACCGCCTCACCGGCTGGTTCAAAGGCACCGGCAAAGCCGTTTTGGTAGAGCCCCAGGCGCTGCTGACCGAGGCCAGCAAACTGCCCGGCCTGGACGGCCAGAAGATGAGCAAGAGCTACGGCAACGCCATCGCCATGCGCGAGGACAAGGCCAGCATCGAGCACAAGGTGCGCCGCATGCCCACCGACCCAGCACGCATCAAACGCACCGATGTCGGCGACCCCGACAGGTGCCCGGTCTGGCAGTTTCACAGGGTGTACTCGGACGCCACGACACAAGCCTGGGCAGCCCAGGGCTGCAAAACCGCCGGCATTGGCTGCCTGGAGTGCAAACAGCCGGTGATCGACGCGATTTTGAACGAGCAGCAACCGATGCTGGCGCGCGCAGAGCCGTACATGACCAACCCGCAGATCGTCCGGGACATTGTGGACGCCGGCACCGACCGGGCCCGCGCCACGGCCCGCGCCACGATGGCCGAGGTGCGCGCCGCCATGGGTATCGACTACTAAAGGCCGAAATCCGACCGGTTTTCTGCCAATAGGGTTACTCCCAGGTGGCGCAGAATGTCCCCATTGATTGACGGTGTGGCAGCGCCTATAGTCTGTCCACCACACTCCTTACCAAAGGTAGAACCGCTGTGAGCCTGTACGTTATTGACGACCACCCCCTGATGCGCGACGCCATCTCCACCGTGCTGCGCCGCTTGCGTCCCGGCACGGAGGTGATTGAACTCGAAACTGTGGGCGCACTCGAGCCGGCGGTGGCCAAACATGGCGAACCCACGCTGATCTGCCTGGACCTCAACTTGCCGGACGCGCGCGGTGTCTCTGGGGTACGAGAGCTCACCTCCCGTTACGCCAATGTGCCCATGGCGGTGATCTCCGGCTCACCGGCCGAAGACTTCGAAGAGCTGTGCATCGAATGCGGTGCCGACGTCTACATTGAAAAGTCCGCTGGCGTGAGCGAAATTGGCGCGGCGCTGCGCGCCCTGCTGACCGCGGATGCTGGTTTCGAGCAGCTGGAGGCCGTGGACGAGAAGCTCTCCAAACGCCAGAAGCAACTCATCATCATGCTCGACCGGGGCCTGAGCAACCGCGAGATCGCCGAAGAACTCGGGATCAGTGAACACACCGTCAAGGTGCATTTGTGGCGCCTGTTCCGCCGCCTCAACGTCAAGAGCCGCACCCAAACCCTGCACTACGCCCGCACCTACGGCCTGCTCGGCTGAGCGATTCGCCGGCTCCCGCCTGGAGTCGCCTGGCGTCGCTGCTAGAATGCGAGGCTCGAGTGGAGAGGTGGCAGAGTGGCCGAATGTACCTGACTCGAAATCAGGCGTACCGCAAGGTACCGTGGGTTCGAATCCCACCCTCTCCGCCAGACCAACCCCGTTGTTATGAAGTAGCACCGGGGTTTTTCTTTGGGTCGCACCCGTGAGGGGCCCCTGCCTCTGAAGGAGCTACATTTGTCTGCCCTGCCCCACCCCGCCACCGCCGCGCCCACTGTGGCGCAGGCTGGCCGCAACGACCCCCTGCCCGAGCAAACCGACGCAGCAGCGTTTGAACGCGCCCGCAGCTACCGCGCCGCCGACGGCCATTGCGAAGCGCTCGGCATTGAACTGGTGGACATCGGACTGGGTCGCGCTACCTTGCGCATGCGCGTGGCAGAACAACACATGAACTTCCACCGAGCCTGCCATGGCGGCGCGATGTTCAGCTTGGCCGACACGGCGTTTGGCATGGCGGCGAACGCGTATGGGGTGATGGCCGTCGGCATCGACGCCCACATCACCTACCAGGCCGCTGCGCGGTTTGGCGATGTGCTGGAGGCCAAGGCCCACGAGGTGAGCCGCAGCCGCCGTCTGGCGATTTACAGGGTGGACATGACGCGCACCAACACAGCCGGAGAGACCGCCTTGGTGTCCAGCTTCACTGGCACCGTCTACATCAAGTAGCCTGCCGCCGGGTGGATCAACCGAGCCGGGTCACGCCGCCAAGGTACGGGCGCAAAGCCTCGGGGACCGTCACCGAGCCGTCCTCGTTTTGGTAGTTCTCCAGCACCGCCACCAGCGTGCGGCCCACGGCCAGCCCAGAGCCGTTGAGCGTGTGCACCAACTCGTTCTTGCCCTGTGCGTTCTTGAAACGCGCCTGCAGACGCCGGGCCTGAAAGGCCTCGCAGTTCGACACCGAGCTGATCTCGCGGTAGGTGTTCTGCGCGGGCAGCCACACCTCCAGGTCGTAGGTTTTGGCCGCGCCAAAACCCATGTCGCCGGTGCACAGGCTCATCACCCGATACGGTAGCCCGAGCTTTTGCAGAATGGCTTCGGCGTGGCCGGTCATTTCTTCCAGCGCATCGTAGCTTTTCTCGGGGTGGACGATCTGCACCATCTCGACCTTGTCGAACTGGTGCTGGCGGATCAGGCCGCGGGTGTCGCGGCCGTAGCTGCCCGCCTCGGAGCGGAAACACGGCGTGTGGGCGGTGAGCTTGATGGGCAAATCCGCTTCGGCCACGATCTCGTCGCGTACAAAGTTGGTCAGCGGCACTTCCGATGTGGGGATCAGGTACAGCGCGGCGTTGTCGGGCACGGCCTCCCCGTCCTGGCCACCCTTTTTGGCGGCGAACAGGTCGCCCTCGAACTTGGGCAGCTGGCCGGTGCCCTGCAGGCTGTCGGCATTGACGATGTAAGGCACGTAGCACTCGGTGTAACCGTGCTGCTGTGTCTGCACGTCCAGCATGAAGGCGGCGAGCGCGCGGTGCAGGCGGGCCATGGCCCCTTTCATGACGGCGAAACGCGAGCCGGAGAGTTTGGTCCCGGTGTCAAAGTCCAGACCCAGCGGGGCACCCACGTCCACGTGGTCTCTGGCGGCAAAGCCCAACGCGCGGGGCGCGGTACCGTCCGGGCTCCACTGGCGCACCACCTTGTTGCCCGACTCATCGGCCCCCACTGGCACGCTGGCATGCGGCAGGTTGGGTACCGCCAGCAGCAGGGACTGCAACTCGGCCTGCACCTGCTCCAGACGCACGGCGGAACTGTCGAGTTCGGCCTTCAGGGCATTGACCTCGGCCATCACCGCGTCAGCGTTCTCACCTTTGCTTTTGAGCTGACCAATCTGCTTGGACAGGCTGTTCCTCTGGGCCTGCAGCGCCTCGGTGCGGGACTGAATGGTCTTGCGCTCGGTTTCCAGCGCGCTGAAAGCGGCTTCGTTCAAAAAAACTTGGGGGGTTTTACGAGTTTCAAGCCGCGCCAGCACGGCGGGAAGGTCTTTGCGGAGCAGAAGAATGTCGAGCATGGCCCAATTTTAGGGGTTGCGGGTTCACCACCTTTTCCAGCCCGCGAATCAAAGCTACCATGAAAACTAATTTCTTATTCAACCCCTGCCATGCGCATCGCCCCCTATTTGTTCTTTGACGGCAACTGCGAGACTGCGATGGGCTTTTACCAAGGCTGTCTGGGCGGTGAACTGACCGAGTTGCACCGCTACACCGATTCACCGGAGGCTGAGCACATGGCACCGGAGTGGCACACCAAGGTGATGCACGCGGCGCTGGACGTCGGCGACCAGCGCTTCATGGCCAGCGACCGGATGCCGGGCCAGCCGTTTGCCGGCCACGCGGGTTTTTCCATGTCGGTCAACTACCCGCAGGACGCGGTAAGGGGCGAAGCTGTGTTCAAGGCCCTGGCCACCGGTGGGATGGTGACGTTGCCATTCGCCAAGACGTTTTGGGGTGCCCACTTCGGCATGCTGGTGGACAAATTCGGCGTGGCCTGGATGGTGAACTGCGATACTGGCGAGGCGCTGGAGGGCTGAGCGGTCGCCGCGCGTGCGCAGTCAGGTCAGCTTCAGACCGAATCAGCGTCAAGCCCTTGTGAAACCATAATGGGCTGCTATTGAATCAATAGCGTCCACGGCCTTCAAGCACCGTCGATGCGCAAGCCCTTGGGCATGGGGAACTTCATGGTTTCGGGTGTGCCCGGCAAGCGCTGCACCGACACCGCGCCCAGCGCCTTGATGCGGTCAATCACGTCTTTCACCAGAATTTCTGGCGCTGACGCGCCCGCAGTGAGTCCGATGCGCTGCTTGCCTTCAAACCAGGCCGGCTGTAACTCGCTGGCATCGTCGATCATGTGGCTTTCGGTGCCGAGCTTTTCAGCCACCTCGCGCAGTCGGTTGCTGTTGGAGCTGGTCGGGCTGCCGACGACAATCACCAGGTCCACCTGCGGGCTCATCAACTTCACGGCGTCTTGCCGGTTCTGGGTGGCGTAGCAAATGTCTTGCTGCTTGGGCTCGCGCAACGACGGGAAACGCGCCCGCAGCGCGTTGACGATGTGCACCGTGTCGTCCACGCTCAGGGTGGTTTGCGTGACCATGGCAAGCTTCTCGGTCTGCGCTGGCTGCACCCGCGCTACGTCGTCCACGTCTTCCACCAGATGGATACCGATGTCCAGCTGGCCCATGGTGCCTTCCACCTCGGGGTGTCCCTTGTGGCCGATCATCAGAAATTCAAAGCCTTCTTTGGCCAGTTTGGCCACCTCCACGTGCACCTTGGTCACCAGAGGGCAAGTGGCGTCAAAAATGCGGAAGCCCCGCGCCTCGGCCTCGCGCTGTACTGCTTGGCTCACGCCGTGGGCAGAGAACACCAGGGTGGCCCCTGGAGGCACGTCGTCCAGTTCTTCGATGAAGCGCGCGCCCTTGGCCTTGAGGTCGTTGACCACATAGGTGTTGTGCACAATCTCGTGCCGCACATAGATCGGCGCGCCGAACTTCTCCAGCGCGCGTTCAACAATTTCGATCGCACGGTCCACCCCCGCGCAAAACCCGCGCGGCTCGGCCAAAACAATTTCTTTCGCGCCTGCGCTCACAACACACCAATCACGTGCACTTCAAACGTCACGGGCTGGCTGGCCAGCGGGTGGTTGAAGTCGAGCTGGATGGCTTCCACGCTGTTGTCGTCCGGGTTGCGGCGCACCTGCTGCACTGCACCGGCGTAAGACGCGCGGCCGTCGGGCGTGGGGAACTGCACCACGTCGCCCACCGCATAGTCCGTGTCGGTCTCGCCCAGGTCGTGCAGCAGTTTTTTGGACACCCACTGCGTCATCTCGGGGTTGCGTTCACCAAAGGCCTGGCCTGCGGGGATGTCAAAACTGGTGCGGGTGCCTTCGGGCAGACCAATCAACCGCTGTTCCACCACAGGCGACAGCGCCCCAGTGCCCAGCGACAGCGTGGCTGGTGGGCCACTGAAGGTGTTGATGATGTCGCCGTTGGGGCCGGCCAAGCGGTAATGCAAGGTCAGGAACGAGCCGGCCTGAATGTGCGGGGTGTCTGAAGACATGGAACCTCTGTGGCGAACTGTTCGATAAACTGACTGCATTGTAGAAAGTCGCCGACGCACCGGCAGAATTGCCCGGTCAAGCCCCTGCCCCCGACACGCCCCATGATCCTCAAAGACCTGCCGCCCGACGCCCGCCCGCGCGAAAAGCTGCTTGCGCGTGGCCCTGCGGCGCTGGGCGACGCGGAGTTGCTCGCCCTGCTGCTGCGCACGGGTATGGCTGGCAAAAACGTGTTGACGCTGGCGCAGGAGTTGCTGGACGAATTTGGCGGCATCGCCGGGCTGCTCAACACCAGTGCGGACGACCTCAAACGCATCAAAGGCCTGGGTGGCCCGGCCAAGCGCGCCGAGCTGGTCGCGGTACTCGAGCTCGCCCGCCGCGCGCTGGCGCAGCAGCTCAAACAGCGCGCTGTGTTTGACTCGCCCCACGCAGTGAAGGACTACCTGCAACTGCAGCTGGCCGCCCGGGCGCACGAGGTGTTTGCGGTGCTGTTTCTCGATGCGCAGCATCGGCTGCTGGCCATGGAAGAGCTGTTTCGCGGCACGCTGACCCAAGCTAGCGTTTATCCGCGCGAAGTGGTGCTGCGTGCGCTGCACCACCAAGCCGCGGCCGTGGTGCTGGCCCACAACCACCCCTCGGGCGTGGCAGAGCCGTCCCGTGCCGACGAGGCGCTCACGCAAACGCTCAAAGCCGCACTGGCCCTGGTAGACGTGCGGGTGCTGGACCATGTGATCGTCGCGCCGGGCACAGCCCTGTCGATGGCGGAAAAGGGGTTGCTGTGAAAGTGAACTCGCTGCAAGACCTCGGCCGCATCCAGAAAACGATCGCCGAACACAAGGCCCGTTCCGCCGCGCTGGAAAAAGCCCGGCGCGAGGCCGAACGCCGGGCACTGGCCGAGAAGGAGCTGTTCGTCCGCGCGGTGGGCCCCGTGAAACCGCTCCCCGACAAACGCACTGTGCTGCTGCCGCCCGACCCGCCCGCGCCGATCGCGCTTCAGCTGCAGCTGGACGAAGAAGCGGTGCTGCGCGAAGCCCTGAGCGACGGGTTCGATGTGAGCACCCTGCTCGACACCGACGACGCGCTGAGCTACCGCCGACCCGGTGTGGGCACCGATGTGACGCGCAAGCTGCGCAAGGGGGAATGGTCGATCCAGCGCGAACTGGACCTGCACGGCATGCGCCGCGATGACGCCCGAGACGCGCTGGGCGCCTTCATTCGCGACGCCCACCGCCAGGGTGTGCGCTGCGTGCGGGTGGTGCATGGCAAGGGGCTGGGGTCGCCCGGGAAAACACCGGTACTCAAAAGCAAGGTGCTGGGCTGGCTGATCCAGAAATCCGAGGTGCTGGCGTTTGTGCTGGCCAAGCCCTCGGAAGGTGGCGCGGGCGCGCTGGTGGTGCTGCTCACGCCGGCGGGGCCGCAAGGCTGAGCCGCGGGCGGCCGCTCAGGTCGCCATATTGGCTTCGACAAAGCGCCAGTTCAGCAGCTTGTCCATCACCGCGTTGACGTATTTCTCACGTTCGTTGCTGAAGTCTTTGTAGTACGCGTGCTCCCACACGTCCACCACCATCAGCGGCTTGAGGCCGGGCGTGGTCAAGGGCGAGGCCGCGTCGTGCGTGGCCACCACCACCAGCTTGCCAGATTCGGTGTTTTTGCAGAGCCAAGCCCAGCCGCTGCCAAAGTGCTCGGTGGCGAGTTTGGTGAACGCCTGGTTGAAGGTGTCCACCGTGCCGAACGATTCTTCCAGCGCCACACGCACCGCCTGGGGCGGTTTGCCACCGCTTTTGGGCGCGACGGAGCGCCAGTAGAAGTTGTGGTTCCAGGCCTGGCCAGCGTTGTTGGCCACCGGGCCGGGCATGGCAGTGCGGAGGATGCTTTCCAACGACTCGTTTTGCAGCGTGGCGGCAGGCAGCAGCTTGGCCAGCTCGTCAAAGTATTTTTTGTGGTGCTTGCCGTAGTGCAGACCCACCGTGGCACTGCCAATCACCGGTGCCAGCGCGCCCTGGGCAAAAGGCAGGGGGGGCTGTGCTTTGGCGGTGTTTTCGGCACCCTTGAGCACCTCGGGTTTGACCACCAACGGCGCGGCCTGTGTGGCGGCCTGGGCGCTGAGTGCGAGTGAAGACAGGGCGGCGCTGGAAAGCAGCAGGTGACGACGGTTCATGATGGCCTTTGTGTTGTGGAGGTTTCGTGCTGTTGATCGTAGGAACAACACAGGCCCCCACCCATCGGCCCAACCCGCGCCCGGCTGTCAGTGCACCGCCACCCCCGCTTGTAGGTCAAAAGCCCACACTGGCCTCATTCAGGCCGGTTGCGCATCCAGTCGGCTAAACCAAAAAATGCCTCACGCAGGTGGGCGCGCAGCGCCTCGTGCACGCCAATTTGCTGCATCGCGTCGTCCATGCAGGCCAGCCACTGGTCGCGCTCCTGCAGCCCAATGGTGTGGCCACCGAGTTGGTCTGGCAGGTGGCGGGCGCGCAGGCGCGGGTGCCCAAACCGGTCGGTGTAATACGACGGGCCACCCATCCAGCCACAGAGGTACCAGAACAGCCGCTGGCGCGCATTCTCCAGCGTGTTGCCGTGCACAGCGCGCAGCACCGCGTAGCGCGGCTCCAGGTCCATCTGGTCGTAGAAGGCGTCCACCAGCGCCCGGACCTGTTCTTCACCGCCCAGCAGGCTGTACAAGGTGTCTGGCGCAGCGGTTTCGGTGCTGTTTGTCATCAAATCGGCCTCAAGCCTTAGTGGAAACTAGCGATTCAGCTATGTAAAAAGGAGCATTTTAAACACAGGCATTCACTGCGGTGCGCGGCGCAATGCGTCCATGACGGGCCGCTGGACGACCTCGCGCAAACCCCACCAGCCGGCGGCCAGGGCCAGCGCCGCGCCGGCGAGCGCGCCTACCAATGGCACCCAAAGCGACACCGTCCATTCGAACTCAAACACAAAGTGAGCCAGCGCCCAGCCCACGACCGAAGCCACCAGCGACGCCAAAAAACCCGCCAGCATGCCCACGCCTGCCAATTCAGCGCGTTGCACCTGACGCAGCAGCGCGCTGCTGGCACCCACCGCCCGCATGATGGCGAACTCGCGCACCCGCTCCTCGCGGGTGGCCGTCACGGCAGCAAACAGCACCACCAAACCTGCCGCCAAGGTGAAGCCAAACAGAAACTCCACCGCACGGATGACCTGGTCCAGCACCCGCTGGATCTGGTTGATGGTGGCACTCATGTCCACGTTGGTGATGTTGGGGTAGGCCTGCACCAGCCGGTTGTCAAAGCCCTGGGTGGCTGGGGCGCGAAACGCGGTCATGAATGTGCTGGGCACGTCGTCCAGACGGCTGACCGGGTAGAGCACGTAAAAGTTCGCGTGCAGTGAGCCCCAGTCCACCTTGCGCAGCGAAGTGACTTTGGCACTGGTCTCGATGCCACCAATGTCGAAGCGCAATTCGTCCCCGAGCTTGAGCTTGAGGGTGTTGGCGACGCCCTGCTCCAGGCTGATGGCCCCGCGCTCCTCGTTGGTCCAGCGGCCACCCACCACCTCGTTGTGCGGTGGCTGCTCGGCCGCGTGTGACAGGTTGAACTCGCGGTCGAGCAGGCGCTTGGCGCGCTCGTCCGAAAAATCGTCGGGCGAGGTCGGGGCGCCGTTGATGGCCACCAGCCGGCCGCGGATCATCGGATACCAGTCGAACTGGTTCACACCCGCACCACGCAAGGTTTGGCGGAAGGCATCGCCCTGCTCGGGCTGGATATTGATCACAAAGCGGTTGGGTGCGTCGGGCGGCGTCGCCTTGCGCCAACTGCTTACCAGGTCGGTTCGGAGCAGCACAAGGAGTACCAGCGCCAGCATGCCCACCGCCAGCGCACTCACTTGCACCACGGCGAACGCCGGACGGGCCGACAGTTGCCGCGTGGCCAGCACCAACCAACGCGGCGCGGTGGACTCGTGCACGCTCGCCCGCAGCAAACGCACCGCCAACCAGCTCAGCGCGGCGAACAGGGCCACCGCGCCGGCAAAACCGCCCACTGCAATCAGGCCCAGCCGCCAATCGCTGCTGACCGCGAGCAGCAGCGCCGCAAAACCAGCCACGCCCAGCGCCAGCACCCCCAGGGACGCGGGCTTGAGGTTGCCGACATCACGGCGGATCACCCGGAGTGGCGGCACGCTGGCCAGCTGCAACACCGGCGGCAGACCGAACGCGGCCAGCAAGGTCAAGCCCATTCCAAAACCAAAAAATACTGGCCACACCGTGGGCGGCGGCAGTGTGGCGGCCACCAACCCGGCCAGCAGCGCGACAAATCCATAGTGCACCAAGTAGCCCAGCAGCAAGCCGGCAGCGCTGGCGAACAAGCCCACCAACGCGAACTCGAACGCGTAGCCCAGCGCCATGGTGCGCTGGCGCAAACCCAGCACCCGCAGCATGGCGCAGTCGTTCAGGTGGCTGGCGGCGAAGGCGCGCGCGGCCAACGCCACCGCCACTGCGCTGAGCAGCGCGGCCAGCAAGGCCACCAGGCTCAGGAACTGTTCGGCACGGGCCAGGGTTTGCTGCATTTCGGGCCGGCCACTGTCGAGGGACTCCAACCGAACGCCGCGCATGGCCGGCGTTTGTGTGGTCTCAGCGGCCCAGTCGTTGAAGGCTTTGACCTGGGCCGGAGTTCCCGCGACCGCCAAACGGTAGGTCAGGCGGCTGGCAGGTTGCACCAAACCGGTGGCGTCAATGTCGGCCTGGTTCAGCATCACCCGGGGGGAGAAGTTCACAAAGCCGCCGCCCCGGTCGGGCTCAATGACGATGACCCGGCCAATTCGCAACGCCGAGTCACCCAGCAACAGCGTGTCGCCCACCTTCAGGCCCAGGCTGTCGAGGACGGCGGCGTCCACCCAGGCCTCGCCAGGTTGTGGAATGTCGCGCGTGCTCTGTTCCGGACCGCCGGGTTGGTCAGCCACGCGAAGATTGCCGCGCAGCGGGTAACCGCTTTCCACGGCCTTCAATGCCACCAGCCGTGTGGCGCCACCCTGCGATTCGGGGGCGCGGCCCATGGTTGGAAAGCCCAGCGTGCGGCTGGCTTGCAGTCCCAACGCCTGCGCTTTGGTCAGGAACTCAACGGGCGTGGCGTTGTTGCTCACCACCACGGCGTCACCGCCGAGCAGTTGTTTGGCGTCGCGCTGCAGCCCCCCCTGAAGCCGGTCGGCAAAAAAACTCACGGCCGTGACGGCGGCCACGGCCAAGGTGACCGCCACCATCAAAAGCCGCAATTCGCCCGCGCGCAGGTCACGCCACAGGCTGCGCCAGCCCAGGGCCCAAAAACTTGTGTTCATAGCGTATGCGTGGTCACACCGGGCGAGCCGGCGCAATACGGATCAGAAAGCCTCAACCTTACGCGGTTTCGGATGCCCTGACACCGCACACCCCCACTGCAGGCAACGGTATCAGCGCTCAGCAAGCACAGGATGCCGCAACGGGCTGCCAGCGAGTTCGGGCTGCAGCTGAAGCCGGTGGGGCGCGCTGTAGCAAAGAAAACGCTTGTTGGTGGCCCGGCCGATGGTGCACAGCCCCAGCTGTGTGGCCACCTGCTGACCCATTTGAGTGATGCCGCTGCGCGACACCACAATCGGTACGCCCATTTGCGCCGACTTGATCACCATCTCGCTGGTCAGTCGACCGGTGGTGTAAAAGATTTTGTCGTCGCTGGCCATGCCTTCGGCGGGCTGCATCCACATCCAGCCGGCAATCGTGTCAATCGCGTTGTGCCGCCCCACGTCCTCGACGAAGGTGAGCATGTTTTCGCCACGGAACAGCGCGCAGCCGTGCACCGAGCCGCTGGACTTGTAGGTACTTTCTTGCAGGCGAACGGCATTCACCAGGCCGTACAACTGGCCTTGGGTGATGCGGGCGTCGGGCAACACGATGGCGTCCACTTCGTCCATCAATCCGCCGAACACACTGCCTTGGCCGCAGCCGGTGGTGACCACTTTCTTCGCGGTCTTGGCCGCAATGTCTTCAATGCCGTCGTGCGTCACCACCGCCGCTGCACCCACCTCCCAGTCCACCGTGATGGAGGCAATCGCATCCACCGACTTGACCAGCCGCTGGTTGCGCAGGAACCCCAATACCAGCAGCTCGGGCGCTGCGCCCAGCGTCATCAGCGTGACCAGCTCGCGCTTGTCCACGTACACCGTCAAGGGGCGTTCGGCCGGGATGGACACCGCGTCGGTCTGGCCGAATTCGTTGACGGCGAGGACCTCGTGGGTGAGCGGCGCGCGGGCCTGGGTCAGGTGGGGAAGAGACATGCAGCAAGCATAGAGGCACTGAGGGGCTCAAGCCAATGGGGGCGCCCAACAAAAAGGGCCGGAACATGTCCGGCCCCGGGTTGGGCGTAGTCCCTCAGCGGCGAACGGTGCTCAAGACTTTTTATCGTCTGCGGCAGGGGTGGCGGAGGGCGCGACGGGTGCCACGGCTTCAGGCGATGCCGCGGGAGCCGGCGCCGGAGGTGTGGCTGGCGCTGGGCTGGGTGCTGCTGCCTGCGCAGGCGCGGCAGCCGGTGGTGCTTCCGGCGCGGCGGGCTGAGCCACGGCGGGTGTTGCCGGTTTACTTTCTGGTGCTGGCTTCGCTGGGGGCGCGACCTTGGCCACCGGCACCGGTGCCGGCTTTGGCGCAGGGGCCACCATCACCGCAGGTTTGGTGGTGGGTGCGACCACTGCGGCCGGCGCGGAGGGCTTGGCTGGCGCAGGGGCCGCAACCGCCGCGGGCGCTACAGACGCTGTTGTGGCTCCGGCCACCGAGGCCGTGGCAGGCACGTAGACAAACGGTTCAACATCCACACAGGTGGACGCCGCTGGCGCGGCCTTGGCGTCCTTGCCGGACTTGGTTTTCTGGTAGTGAGCCGCGACTTTTTCCTGCGACTTGCACAACAGGAAAGCCTCTTTTTTGCCGGTCCACGCGGTTTTGGCAGCGGCCTCGGCGGCCTTGGCTTTGGCTTCGTCGCTCGGGGCGGGGAGCTTGGCCCAGGCGCTCGTGGCGGCCAGGGCAAGGCACAGGGTCAGTGCAAAGTGACGCATTGTGGGTTCCTTCATACCTGCGCGGGGTTGGCATTGGCAGCGGCAACGGGTGTGCGCTGTGCGGGGATCTTGCCGGCCTTGATGTCGTCGTACCAGAGCTCGTGGTGTTCTTTGGCCCAGGTCTCATCCACATAGCCGGTTTTCATGGCCTTGTAAGCGCCTTGCATGCCCACGGTACCCATGTAGATGTGGCCTAGGAACATTGCCATCATCAGCATGGAGGCGACACCGTGAAACATGTTGGCGATCTGCATGTTGCTGCGCAGGTAGTCGATGCCGGGCACCAACTGGTTGAGCACCAGACCCGAAGCCACCACCACAATTCCAAGGGCAAACACGCCGCCCCAGAACACCACCTTCTCTCCGGCGTTGAAGCGGTGGGACGGCACTTCTTCAGACGAGAACATGCCCCCGGCCTTGAAGATCCAGGTCAGGTCTTCTTTGCGCGGCCAGTTGTCGCGCAGAAAAACACAGAACACCACCACCAGCGAGACCGCGAACAGCGGACCCATGAAGTTGTGCACGTTTTTCAACGCGTAGGTCAGCCAGCCGAACAACGTGCTGCCCATGACCGGCAACAGAATGAACTTGCCAAACGCCATCACCAGCCCGGATATGGCCAAGGTGCAGAAAGCGATGGCATTGCTCCAGTGGGCTGCGCGTTCCACGTAGGTGAAACGCTCAATGAGCTTGCCCGACTCGGCGTGCTTAAGAGGGATCGTGCCCTTCTTGAAGTAGAACAGCGCCAAGGCCAATGTGATGATGAATATCACCGCACCGCCATAGGGCAGGATCCATTGGTTACGCACCTGACGCCAAGCCTCGCCACCGTTGGTGAGGCGCGAGCCCGGGTACTGCACAAAAGGCTGAACCAACACCGCAGCCTCGGGGGCTTGACGGACCGGCAAACTGCTGTAGGCACTGGTGGTCTCACCCGCACCCACCTGTCGCCACATGGGCGCATTGTTGCCCGGCTGTACCTCCGCGCGCTCGGCGTTGGTCTGCTTGGGGTAGTTGGGGTCGGTGCTGGCGTCTGGCTTGATGTCAAAGATATTGGCACTTTGGATGCCGCCGGTCGCGGTTGCAGCAGGTGCTGGGGTCTGCGCCCAGACCATGCCCGATGCGGCAACCGCCAGCACTGTGCTGACAACGAGAGAGCGAAGCATGGATTCTCCCGTCACTTGGTGCGGTTGTATTCGTTTTGGGTGTTTTGGGTGCGTGCACGCAGGTGCTGCTCCCAGCTGACCTTGTCGCCCTGCTTCCACCCGGGCGAAGCAAAGTTGGAGCCGGTCCCCACGTAGGGGCTGGCATCGGTCTTGGAAGCGCCAGCCTCTTGTGGCTTCTCCCCACAGGCCGACATCACCAGCACTCCAGTGCTCAGCAGAGCCATGGCCAGCAGCCGGGTCATGACTTCGCCCCTGCAGGCGCAGGGGCCTGACCACCTTGTTTGGTGCCGTACGCGGTACCCCAGCCCCAGACTTCGGCACCTTTGCCGCGGGTCAGCACCCTGTTGCGGAAGATGTCGGCCACCACGTCGCCGTCACCGGCCAACAGGGCTTTGGTCGAGCACATCTCGGCGCAAGCCGGCAACTTGCCTTCGGCCAGGCGGTTGCGACCGTATTTCTCGAACTCCGCTTGGCTGCCGTGGGCTTCTGGGCCACCGGCGCAGAAGGTGCACTTGTCCATCTTGCCGCGGACACCGAAAGTGCCCTGGGCAGGGAACTGCGGGGCGCCAAACGGGCAGGCATAGGAACAGTAGCCGCAACCAATGCAGACATCCTTGTCATGCAGGACCACGCCCTCTTCGGTGCGGTAAAAGCAGTTGACCGGGCACACCGCCATGCAAGGTGCGTCGCTGCAGTGCATGCAAGCGACCGAGATGGATTTCTCACCCGGGACGCCGTCGTTCAATGTGACCACGCGCCGGCGGTTCACACCCCAAGGGACTTCGTGCTCTTGTTTACAGGCAGTCACGCAGCCGTTGCACTCGATGCAACGCTCTGCGTCACAAACAAATTTCATTCGTGCCATGGCGGTCTCCTTAGGCTTTGGCGACGTTGCAAATCGTCGTCTTGGTTTCTTGCATCATGGTCACGATGTCGTAACCGTAGGTGGTCGAAGTGTTGATGGCTTCGCCGCGTACCACAGGGGCTGCGCCCTTGGGGTAGTACGGCAGCATGTCTTCACCCTGCCAGCGGCCAGAGAAGTGAAATGGCATGAACACCGTGTCTGGCCCGACGCGCTCGGTGACCATGGCCATGACCTTGATCTTGGCGCCGGTCGGCGTGCTGACCCAAACCTGCTCGCCGTTGCGGATGCCGCGGTCGGCCGCCGCTTTCGGGTTCAGCTCGATGAACATGTCCTGCTGCAACTCGGCCAGCCACGGATTGGAGCGGGTTTCCTCGCCACCACCCTCGTACTCCACCAATCGGCCCGAGGTCATGATCAACGGGAATTTCTCGTGCGCCTTGTCGGCAATGTTCTTCTGTTGTACCGACTTGAACAGGATGGGCAGGCGCCAAGCGGTCTTGCGGTCGTCGTGCGTCGGGTACTTGGCCATCAGGTCCGGGCGGGTGCCGTACAACGGCTCGCGATGCACCGGAATCGCGTCTGGGAAGTTCCAGACGATGGCACGTGCCTTGGCGTTGCCGAAGGGGTGGCAACCGTGGTTTTTCATGGTCACGCGAATGATGCCGCCCGACGGATCGGTCTTCCAGTTTTTGCCCTCGGCGGCGGTTTTCTCAGCGTCGGTCAGCTCGTCCCACCAGCCCAGTTTCTTGAGCAGAACGTGGTCGAACTCGGGATATCCGGTGGTGATGTCGGCACCAACCGAGTGGGATCCGTCTTCGGCCAGCAGACTCACACCTTCGCGCTCCACGCCGAAGTTCGCGCGGAAATTACCACCGCCGTCCATCACATGTTTCGAGGTGTCGTACAGGTTGGGCGAGCCGGGGTGCTTGAGTTCGGGCGTACCGTAGCAAGGCCATGGCAAGCCGAAGTAGTCGCCGGTGAAGTCGTAGCCCGTTTCCTTGTCTTTTCCACCTTTGGCCTTCAGGGTCTTGACATCGAACAAGTTCATGTTGCGCATGTGCGCCTTGAGTCGCTCGGGGCTCTGGCCGGTGTAACCAATGGTCCAAACGGATTTGTTGATCTCGCGCAGGATGTCTTCGGGCATGGGCTCATCCATGCCCTTGACCTTTTGCATCTTGTAGTTCTTGACCAGTTCCTTGTCGAAGCCCAGCTTCTGCGCCAATTGGTACATGATCATGTGGTCGGTGCGGCTTTCCCACAGCGGCTCGATGACCTTCT
>CAZANT010000021.1:0-16150 GCA_964486575.1 uncultured Burkholderiaceae bacterium
ACTCTCCGGTGGCTCCAAGGTTCTGAACAATGTCGTCTGTGCCGAAGGCAGCGCCTCGCTGCAGAAGATGCTTGGGGGCGAAGCGTGGAAGAAGCGTTACGACGCCAAGTACCCCAACCAGTACCAAATTTACAGCCCCTACACCTACGACGCGACGTTTGTGCTGGTGGATGCGATGAAACGCGCCAACTCGGTAGACCCCAAGGTCTACACCGCCAAACTGGCCGAGACCAACTTCAAAGGCATCACCACCGCCATCGCGTTTGAGCCCAATGGCGAGTTGAAGAACCCGACCATCACGCTCTACACCTACAAAGACGGCAAGAAAACCGCGTTGAACTGAGCGGTTTCCAGCCTGCCTGAGCCGCCCCGGTGCATGCCTGGGCGGCTTTTTTATGTCCTATTGGCCTCAAGCCCTAGCCGAGCCTGGCGACTCCGCTATTGATAAAATAGCATGTCTCGGTATCAACGTTCGCTGGTGTCGTCCACCGAGGCACTCCAGCGGTCACCCCAGGCGCCTGCGCCGCCGGCTACGCCAGAGAGAGCCCGCCGGTCCCGTTTGGTCGGCCGGCCTTGGGTGATGGCGTGGGCGGGTTCGCTGACATAGCGGCGTTGCTCGGCCGCTTTCAGCCCGGCCTGCACACTCTCCGGCGTTTCTTCGTACAGCAGCCGCGCCACCGGTGCCGGGCCGCGGGCGGCGCTCACGCCCAGGACCTGCACGGTGCGCTGCAGCACGCCCTGGCGCAAAGCCACCAGGTCGCCCGCCTTCACTTCGCGTGCAGGCTTGACTGGCTGTCCATTGACCTGCACCCGGCCCTTGTCGATTTCGTCGCAGGCCAAAGAACGGGTCTTGTAGAACCGGGCCGCCCACAGCCACTTGTCGATTCGCAAACGCTCCATTGGCGTGGCGGGTTCAGTTGAACGCGCCCAGCGCTTTGGCCTGTTCGTGCGACACCTTTAGTGCCGCCGCATCGGGCGCGCCGGTGGGCCAGCCCGAAAGGTGCTGCTCGGCGATGCCGGTCAAGGCCGAGAGCCACGCGGGGCTGTCGTTCAGGCAGGGGATGTAGTGGAACTCCTGGCCGCCAGCCGTCATGAATGCGTCGCGGCCTTCCATGGCAATTTCTTCCAGCGTCTCCAGGCAGTCGGCCACAAAGCCGGGGCAGAACACGTCCACCCGCTTCACCCCTGCTTGGGCCATCGCCTGCAGCGTCGGCTCGGTGTACGGCTCCAGCCACTTGGCCTTGCCAAAACGCGACTGGAACGTGGTTTGTACCTGCGCTGGGTTCAGACCCAGGCGCTCGGTCAGCAGGCGGGCGGTTTTGTAGCACTCGCAGTGGTAAGGGTCACCCAGCTGCAGGCTGCGCAGTGGTACACCGTGGAAGCTCAGCACCAGCTTGTCGGGCCGGCCATGGGTTTGCCAGTAGGCGGTGATGCGTTTCGCCAGCGCATCAATGTAGCCCGCGTCGTCGTGGTAGTGGTTGACGAAGCGCAGCTCAGGCACATTGCGCACCTGCTTGCCCCAGTCGAATACCGCGTCCAGCACGCTGGCGGTGGTTGCGGCCGAGTACTGCGGGTAGGCCGACAGCACCAGCACCCGGGTCACGCCCTCTGCCTTGAGGGCGTCGAGTGCACCGGCCACCGACGGCGCACCGTAGCGCATCGCGTGGCTGACCACGACCCTGTGGCCGCGCTCGCCGAGGTAACCCCGCAGCAAGGTGGCCTGCTTCTGGGTCCACACGCGCAACGGCGAGCCCTCGGGCGTCCAGACACTGGCGTACTTGAGCGCTGATTTGGCCGGCCGCACCCGCAAAATGATGCCGTGCAGGATGAGCCACCACAGGAGTCGCGGTATCTCCACCACCCGCGGGTCGCTCAAAAACTCGGCCAGGTAGCTGCGTAGCGCAGCGGCTGTGGGTGCTTCGGGCGTGCCGAGGTTGCACAGCAGCACCCCGGTTTTGGGGGCTTGGCCATGGGCAAAAGGGGGTTCTTTGGCGAACGGGGATTTCAGCAACATGCGTTATTCTCCCGCACCATGCTCGACATCCCGAAAATCCAGGCCATCAGCCTTGATTTGGACGACACCTTGTGGCCGATCTGGCCCACCATCCGTCGGGCCGAAGCGGTTTTGCTCGACTGGCTGAATCGGCACGCCCCCGCCTCTGCCGCCCTCTACGCCAGTGTGGATTACCGGACCCAACTGCGCCAAATGCTGGTCGCCGCCCAACCGCAATACACGGTGGACCTGAGCGGGTTGCGCCACGCCACCCTGCACCACACCCTGCGGCGCGCGGGCGACGACACCGCGTTGGCCGACGCTGCATTTGACGTCTTTTTCAATGCCCGACAGCAGGTCGAGTTGTTCGCCGACGCCCTGCCGGCATTGGCCCGCCTGGCGCAGCGTTACCCGCTGGTGGCCTTGTCCAATGGCAATGCCGACCTGATGCGGATTGGCCTGGGTGACTACTTTCGCGGATCGCTCAGTGCCCAGAATTTCGGCGTGGGCAAGCCGGATGTGCGCTTTTTTGCCGCGGCGGCTGCAGCCCTCGAGCAGCCGATGGCGGCGGTGTTGCATGTGGGCGACGACCCCGCCTTGGATGTGGCCGGCGCCCACAGTGCTGGCATGCAGGCAGCCTGGGTCAATCGAACGCCCGAACCCTGGGCTCACCCAGGCCCGGTGCCCCACGCCAGCACGCCGGACCTGCTGGCCCTGTGCGAACTACTCGGCGTCTGAAGCGCGAGGCAACACGGGAAATCCCTAGCGGACTGCGTGGTAGACGTCGTTAGAGTACGCGGGTTACTTGAAAGTAGAAAGCAAAGCGGGCGGCCTCAGCCCGCTTGTCAAAACAACGCCAAGCACACGCCGCCATGACGCCCGACAACGCCACGCCCCCCATGCTGCAGGTGGAAAACCTGACGCTGGCCTTTGGTGGCGTGAAAGCACTCAACGGCGTGAGTTTTTCGGTCAAACCTGGCTCCATCACCTCGGTGATTGGCCCCAACGGCGCGGGCAAGACTTCGGTCTTTAACACCATCTCGGGCTTCTACACACCGGCTTCCGGCCGCATGGTGTTTGAAGGGCAGGACCTCGCCGGTCTGCCGCCGCCAAAACGTGCCGCGCTGGGACTCGCCCGCAGTTTCCAGAACATCGCGCTGTTTCGCGGCATGACAGTGCTGGACAACATCAAGCTCGGCCGGCATTGCCACCTCAAGACCGGTCCGCTGAGTGCGCTGTTCTACACCTCCGCCGCCCGGCGTGAGGAAGACGAACTGCGCCGCGAAATTGAAGAACGCATCATCGACTTTCTTGAAATCGACCACATCCGAAAGGCGCCGGTCTCGGCCTTGTCCTACGGGCTGCAAAAAAGGGTGGAACTGGCGCGTGCGCTGGCCATGAAGCCCAAGCTGCTGTTGCTGGATGAACCCGTGGCCGGCATGAACCGCGAAGAAACCGAAGACATGGCGCGCTTCATCCTGGAGGTGCGCCGCGAGTGGGGCGTGACGGTCCTGATGGTGGAACACGACATGGGCATGGTGATGGATTTGTCGGACCACGTGGTGGTGCTGAATTTTGGCCAAGTGATCGCCAGTGGCCTGCCGGCCGAAGTGCAGGGCAACCCCGAAGTGATCAAGGCCTATCTCGGTGCGGGCGACATCGGTGCTCTGCGCGCACGGTTTCAGGCAGTGGCGCAAGCTGGCAAGGCCAAGGCGGCAGCATGAAGTTCGATTGGTGGCTGCTGTTTGAAATCAGCCTGGCAGGCATGGGGACCGGTGGCCTGTACGCGCTGACCGGGCTGGCGTTTGTGATGATTTACAAGGCGACGCGGGTCGTCAACATCGCCATCGGCGACATGTTGATGATCGGCGCCTACGTGTTTTTTGCCTTCTCGGCCGGCATGGGTTTGCCAATCTGGCTGGCCATTCCTGCGGCTCTGCTGGTGTCGGGCGCGCTAGGGGCGTTGGTCGAACGCACCATGATCCGGCCGATGCTGGGCGAGTCGCCGATCGCGTCGTTCATGGTGACGGTGGGGTTGTCGTCCATCCTCATTGGCTTGGTGGAGCTGATCTGGACCGCCGACCAGCAACGACTGCCGGAGTTTTTGCCCAACACCCCCATCACCATTGGTGAAGCTTTTGTGTCGCCTAAGATTTTCTATGGTTTCTGTATTGCGGTGCTGTTGATCGCTGCCGTGTTGCTGCTGTTCCGCTATTGGCGTGGCGGGGTGGCCTTGCGCGCTACAGCATCCGATCAGGCCGCCGCGTATTCCATGGGCATCAACGTGCCAAGGGTGTTCTCGCTGTCGTGGGTCGCCGCGGCGATGATCGCCTGCGTGGCTGGCATTGTGGTTGGCTCGATTGGCGGTGTGTCGTCGGCCATGGGTGTGTTTGGCCTGTCGGTGCTGGTGGTGGTGATTTTTGGTGGGCTGGACAGCGTACTCGGCGCACTGGTCGGTGGCCTGTTGGTCGGTGTGATGGAGGCATTGGCTGGTTTCTACCTCGGCGGCGAATTCAAGATCCTGGCCACTTTCAGCCTGTTGGTGCTGATCCTGCTGGTGCGGCCTTATGGCTTGTTTGGCACGCACGAGATTGAAAGACTGTAGATGCGCATCGGTTCCGCCAAACAAAGTTACGCCGCCGATGCGGCCCTGTTCGACAGTGCCACCCAATGGCGTTGGGTGGCCGTTCTGGTTGCTGCGCTGGTCGCCTTTCCCTTCGTGGCCAGCCAGTACTGGCTCTACATGGCATGTCTGGTCGCCATCAACATCGCCAGTGCCACGGGGCTGAACATCCTCACCGGCTACACCGGTCTGGTCAGTCTGGGTCAGGCCGCCTTCATGGGCCTGGGCGCGTACACCGTCGCCATCCTGCAGCTGCGCTACAACACGCCGTTTTTGCTGAACCTGCTGGTGGGCGGGTTGGTGGCCATGCTGGCCGGCATGGTGGTAGGGTTGCCGTCACTGCGGGTCAAGGGTCTGTATCTGGCCATTGCCACCATTGCGGCCGGCGTGATCGCGCACTTCATCTTCTCGCACTTCACCGCACTGACCGGTGGCACAGCCGGTCTGACGGTGCCGCCCGCGTCCCTCTTTGGGCTGCAGCTGGACACCGACTTTCGGCTCTACTGGGTCATTGTTCCCATCACCGCGCTGATGTTGCTGGGTTCAGCCAACCTGTTCCGCACGCGGATTGGCCGTGCGTTCATTGCCATCCGCGACCGCGACATTTCGGCGGAGGTGCTGGGTATCCCGCTGTTGCAGTACAAGCTGCTGTCGTTCGCCATCTCGTCGTTCTACGCCGGTGTGGCCGGTGGACTGTTTGCCTATTTCTTCCGCGCCATCACACCGGAAAGTTTCCCGCTGCTGATGTCGATCTTCTTCTTGGCCGCTGTGATTGTGGGCGGTATGGGCACCATTCTTGGCAGCGTGCTGGGCGCGGTGTTCATGACCATGGTGCCCGAGGTGCTGAAGATCGTGGTGGGCTGGCTGCCGCTCAGCGGCAACGCGACCCTGTACCTGTCGCCCATCCGCACCATTGTCTTTGGTCTGATGATTGTGTTGTTCCTGATCTTCGAGCCGCATGGCCTGGCCGAAGTGTGGCGCCGGATTCGCCGGATGTTCCACCTCTGGCCATTCCGTACCTGAGTCCGCTTTCAACCTGCAACAACGTCAAGGAGACTGAGATGAGCTTAAGCAAACGCGATTTCTGTGCTGCCGGCCTCGTGGCCGCCACCACCCTGGCGCTCGCGCCATCTGCCATGGCGCAGAAGAAAGGTGCCGCGCCGCTGGAAGACATCGTCTTCGGGGCGTCGGTGCCGCTGACGGGCGTGTTTGCGTTTGCAGGCATCGGTATTGACGCGGGCATCAAGGACTACCTCAGCATACTTAACGAGAGTGGTGGCGTGGCTGGTCGCAAGGTCAAGTACGTGGCGGAAGACACCGCCTACAAAGTAGACCAGTCGATGGCCGCTTTCAAAAAAATCACCAGTCAAAACAAGGTCAGCCTGTACTACGCCGACTCCACCGGCTTCGTGAAGGCCGTCAACCCGGAGCTGGAGCGTGTCGGCTCAGTGCTGATGACGGGCGCCTCGTTTGCCAAGGAAATCAGCAACGCCCAGCGTTACCCGCTGCAGTTCATGATGGGCCCGGACTACGCGGAGATGGTGTCCATCCTGCTGCAGTACATCGCCAAGACCAAGCCGGGCGCCAAGGTGGCGCTGGTGTACTCAGACACCGAATTCGGCAAAGACCCGGTGGACGCGGCCCGTGCCGACACCAAGAAGCTCGGCCTGAACCTGGTCACGGAAATTGTCACGCCGCCTGGCAGCGTCGACGTGTCGGCCGAAGTCATCAAGCTGCGCCGCGCCGCGCCCGACTACACCATCTTCCACGGTTACGTGTCGGCGCCCATCCCTGAATTCATCAACCAGGCCCGAGGCCAGGGCCTGCAGACGCAGTTCATGGGCACCTTCTGGAGCATGGACAAGACCACCGTGATGCGCATGGGGCCGAATGCCGATGGCTTCCTGGGTGTGATGCCTTACCGCTATTACGACGACACCGATGGCAAGGCACCGATGCTCGACAAGATCCGCAAAATGCGTCCCGAGTACCAGAGCACCGCCTACATCCAGGGCTTTCTGGCCGCCATGCTGCTGACCGAAGCCGCCAAGCGCACGCTGGCCCAGGGCAACGAACTGAATGGCAAAAATCTGAAGACGGCGCTCAGCTCGATCCGCAACTTTGACACCGGCGGCCTGATTGGCGTGCCGCTGTCCATCAAAGGCAACTCGATCCCGATTGGCCGCATCTACAAGGCCGACTTCAAGCAGCAGAAGATGGTGCCCGCGTCCGACTGGATTTCGCTCCAGCAGTAAGCGACGAAAGCACGGACATGGACAGCACAGACGCGATTCTTCAGGTTAACAACATCGAGGTCGTCTACAACAAGGCGATCCAGGTGTTGCGCGGCCTGTCGCTGTCCATTCCCAAGGGCCAGATCGTGGCGCTGTTGGGCAGCAACGGGGCGGGCAAGTCGACCACCCTTAAAGCCATTTCCAACCTGCTGGAACTCCAGGACGGCGAGATGACCCGTGGCGACATTCGATTCAATGGGCAAGACACCCACGGCCTGCCCCCCCACGCGCTGGTGCGCAGCGGCATGTTCCACGTGATGGAAGGCCGCCACGTCTTTGAAGACCTGACCATCGAAGAAAACCTGATCGCTGCGACCTATGCCCTCACCGGCAAAAAAGCCGGCAAGGCCGAGTTCGATGTGGTGTACGAGTACTTCCCCCGACTGCACGAGCGGCGCAAAGGTCTGGCCGGGTACCTCTCTGGCGGTGAGCAGCAAATGCTGGCCATCGGCCGCTCGCTGATTGCCGAACCGCAACTGATTCTGCTGGACGAACCCTCGCTGGGCCTGTCGCCTGTGCTGGTGGAAACGATTTTTGAGATCATTGCCCGCATCAACGCGGAGCGCGGCGTCTCCATGCTGCTGGTGGAACAGAACGCGTCCATCGCTCTGGCGGTGGCGCACTACGGCTACATCATGGAAACCGGCAAGGTGGTGATTGACAACACCGCCGAGAAGCTTGCCTCCGACCCCGATGTGCGGGAGTTCTACCTCGGTGTGGGCAGCGAAGGCGGCGCCAAGAGCTTCAAAGAGCTGAAGCACTACAAACGCCGCAAGCGTTGGCTGTCCTGAAAGCGCTGCGATGACCGAACTGTCTTATTCCCTGACCCTGCCCCAGGTGCTGCGCGAGCAATCGCAACGCCGTGCCGACGTGGTGGCCATCCGCCAGAAGGAACACGGCATCTGGAAACCCCTGACCTGGGCCGGCTACCACGAGCGGGCCCGCCATGTGGGTTTGGGCCTGCGCGTGGTCGGTTTGTCCGATGGGGCCCATGTGGGTGTGCTGTCAGAAAACCGCGTGGAATGGGTGCTGACCCAGCTGGGCGCGGGCCTGGTCGGCGGTGTGACTGTGGGCGTCTACCCCACCAGCCCCACCAACGAGATTGCCTATGTGCTGGCCCACGCGGACGCCGAGGTGGTGGTCTGCGAAGACCAGGAGCAGTCCGACAAGGTGCTGGAAGCCCGCGACCAACTGCCACGACTGAAAAAGATCGTGGTGATGGAGCGCAAGGGCCTGGATGACACCCGCGAAGCCGCGCCCGATTTGGTCATTGGTTTTGCTGAACTGGAAGCCCTCGGTCGTGCCTCCTCCGACGGTGCGGTGATTGATCAGGTGCTGGCGCGCCAGACGCTGGACGACACAGCGCTCATCATCTACACCTCGGGTTCTACTGGCAAACCCAAGGGGGCAATGATCTCTTATGGCAACGTGGCGGCCATGGCGCCGGGCGTGGTCGAGCGCTTGAAGCTCACGCCCGACACCTCCCACCTGTCGTATTTGCCGCTGTGCCATGTAGCCGAGCAGATGCTCACCTCCTTCGTGCCGCTTTACCTTGGCTCCAGAGTCGATTTTGGCGAATCGATCCGTACCGTGCAGGAAGACCTGCGCGAGGTGGCGCCCACCATGTTCCTCGGTGTGCCCCGCATTTGGGAAAAGTTGCATTCGGCCATTGCCATCAAAATGCACGAGTCGGGCGGGTTGCGACAAAAACTGTTCAACGCCGGCTTGAAGGCCTGTGCGCCCTTTGCCCACAAGGCCGCTCACCAGCGCAGCTTCGCCGAGAAGCTGACCTTCGGCTTCTACTACGCGCTGATTTTCCGTGCCTTGCAGAACTTCATTGGTTTGCGTCAGGTGGGTGTTGCGCTCACGGGCGCAGCTCCCATTTCGCCTGCCATCGTGCAGTTTTTCCGCACGCTGGGTGTTCCGTTGGTGGAGGTGTACGGCATGACCGAATCCAGCGGTATGGTGCTGGGCCAGCGGCTTGACGCCGTGCGTTTTGGCACGGTGGGGGTTCCCACACAAGGCGTTGAACACCGGCTGTCCGACGTCGGTGAGTTGCAGATACGGGGCGGTGTGGTGTTCAAGGGCTACTACAAGAACCCGGAGGCCACCGCGAGCAGCATCGTGGACGGCTGGCTGCACACCGGTGACGTGGTGGCCGAGCAGGACGGCCAGATGCGCATCGTGGACCGTCTGAAGGACATCATGATCACCGCCGGCGGAAAGAACCTCACGCCGTCGGAGATCGAAAACACGATGAAGACCAGCCACTTCATCAAGGAATGTGTGATCGTCGCCGACGCGCGAAAGTTTGTGGGTGCGCTGATCCAGATCGACTACGAGGCTGTGGCGCAGTGGGCTGAAACACGCAACCTCTCGTTCACCCATTTCCGGTCTCTGGTGGAAACGCCTGAGGTGCGCGAGCTGATCCAGGCCGAGGTGGACCGGGGCAACGCCAAGTTGGCCGAGGTTGCGCGGATCCGGCGCTTTCACCTGCTGACCAAAGAGCTGGATCACGACGATGGCGAAGTGACCGCCACCATGAAGGTGCGCCGTTCCAGCATCTACAAATCCTATGCCGCCGAAATCGAGGCGCTCTATCGCTGAAGCGGTGCCGGCGGCGACGGCGTCCAGCCCTCGGGCCGACGCCATTTTGTCGCCCTGGGAGCCGCAGGGTGAGCGGGCCCGCACACGGGCCCTCAAACGCGAGGCGGTGCTTCGTGTGGCAGCCCAAATGTTCAATGAAAAAGGCTTTCATGCAACTTCGCTCGACGAGGTGGCCGAGCGCCTGAACATCACCAAACCCACGCTTTACTACTACGTCAAGAACAAGGATGAGATCCTGTTCGAGTGTGTCAATATTGGCTTGCAAATGCTTCAGGACGCGATCGAAGAGGTGGCGGCCAGTGGCGGCAGCGCCATGGACAAGCTGGTGGCTGGCATGCGTCAGTACGTGCGCATCGTCACCATGGACTTCGGCATGTGTGTGATTCGCGTCGGTGAAGACCCATTGCCGCTGGAGAGCCAGCGCAAGTTGCGCCGCTTCAAGGCCGCACTCGACAAGGAATTCCGCGAGCTGATCCGTCAGGGCATTGCCGACGGCAGCTTTGCACCCTGCGATCCGAAAATCGCCGCCTTCACGATTGCCGGTGCCCTGAGCTGGATCGGCCGCTGGTACCAGCCTGGCGGCCCGTTGCGGCCCGATGACATCGCCACCCAGTGCACCGGCCTACTCATTCAGGGCCTCTGCCCGCGGCCCGTGCCCATTCAACCGACCTGAGGAGAGCCCATGAGCCCAAATGACACGCAACCCGTCCTGAGTACCCGCCACGGCGCCGTGGTGCAGCTGCAATTCAACCGCCCACAGCAGCTCAATACGCTCGACGTACCGACTGCGCAGGCCTTCCTGGCCGCCTGCCAGGCGATCGCCGCCGACGCCAGCGTGCGCGCGGTGGTGCTCAGCGGTGCTGGGCGGGGGTTTGGCGCGGGAGGCGATCTGGCCAGCTTCCGCAGCGAAGCCACCGCCACCGCCATGGCCGTGATTGAGCCCATGCACCAGGCGGTGCAAGTGCTGACCAGCCTGAACGCGCCGGTGATCGCCAGCCTGCATGGTGTCGTGGCCGGCGGCAGCCTGAGCCTGGTGACCGCCTGCGACCTGGCCATTGCCGCCGAAGGCACCAAGTTCAACCTGGCCTACGTCAATGTGGCGGCGAATTGCGACGTGTCGGGCTCCTGGCACCTGCCGCGCATGGTGGGCTTGCGCAACGCGATGCAGATCGCGCTGTTGGGCGACACCTTTCTGGCCGATGAAGCGCTGCGCCTGGGCCTCATCAACCGTGTGGTGTCGGCTGACCAACTGGCGGTCGAAACGGACAAGCTCGCGCAACGACTGGCCAATGGCCCAACACTGGCGATCGGCAAGCTGAAAAAGCTGCTGCGCGCCTCGTTCAACAACGACCTGCCAACCCAGCTCAACGCCGAGCGCGACAACTTCCGCGCCAGCACCCAGACCCACGATTTCAAGGAGGCGCTGGACGCGTTCTTCGGCAAACGCCCCGCGGTCTTCGAAGGGCGTTGAGGCCCGCGCTGCAGGCGCTGTGGCAAACAGGGGAAAACTGGGTTGTTGCGTGCAAACCTTTGGCTTACATTTGACCCCTTTGTGACAGCCCGTACTTTCAAGCACACACCATGAACACGCTCGGTATCCGCCTGACATTGGCCCTTCCGTTGGCATGCCTGACCTCCGCCCTGTGGGCTCAGGGCAGCGCTGGCTTTTTTGACGACGCCGACAAATCGAAACAGGCAAACCGCTACCCCGGTTGCCAGGTGCAGGTGATCAAGTTGCCAGAGAACAAGCCGGTGGCACTGATCAGCAACACCAACGTGGCCCGTGTCAAAGTGGGTAACACAGTGAGCGAGCAGTACGTGCACTTCCGCAATCCGAAGGAAGTGAAGTTCGGTGGCCTCACGCTGTCGCCTGGCGGCGATTTCGTGGTGGAGGCGGCCCTCGTGAAAAATGGGGAAGAGGGTTTGTGCCAGCCCGTCGGCTGCCGCAGCATTCCAGCCCGGATGACGATGGACGTCAGCGCCAAAGGCGGCAAAACCCGCGTGCTCGACAGCGACGTGCTGGTTCAAGACGCCTGCGGCCGCGAAACCAGCAAGCGCCTGATGAACTAAAGCGCCGCCGCAGCGGCCAGGCCGCTGCGCACCGCCCCTTCCAGCGTGGCGGGGTAAGGCCCCGCGACGTAATCCCCACAGGCCAGCAAGCCCGGCCCAATCGCCATCGGTGGCCGGAGCAGCCTTGGTGTGCAGGCAAATGTGGCACGTTTTTCCACCACGGTTTGGACCGGCGTCGGGCGGGTCAGCCCGAGTTGCTGGGCAGCCTGCGTCAGCACCAGCGCCTCCAGACTGTCCTTGTCGCCTCGGCTTGCGCTGACCACCCAGGCCAGCAGCCCGGCGGGGCCACCCAACTGGCCTCTGTCGACAACAAACTGCGCCGGGGCGCCCGGGCCGCTGTGCAGGGCCAGCAGCGGCGCTGGGAGGCGCGCGCCGGGGCTGTGGGTGTAGACCGTGGCGATTGCCTCCGACCGCAGTGCCTCGGCAGTCGCTCTCCACGGGTGGTCGTGTGGTAGCAGCCGCGCAGCCAGATGGGCCGGGCATGCCAGCACCACCCGGTCAAACTCGGTGCCGTCCACCTGCCAACGGCCCAGCGGTGTGTTGTGCAGCGTGGTGACCCGCTGACCGACCACCACCCGTGCGCCACACCGCGCCAGCCAAGCAGCCGCTGCATTGGGGAGCAAGGCGCCGAGGTCGGCGCGGGGAAGCAGCAGGTCAGCGCCGCCGGGGCCGCCGAACAGGCTGTCTTGCAGCACCCGAAGAAACACCTGGGCGCTAGCCTGGGCGGCCGGCGTGTTCAGGGCCGAAACACAGAGTGGTTCGACCAGCGTGGCCATCACCCGTGGGCTGAGGCTGCGGCCGAGTTCGGCCACGCTCAGCGCGGGCGCGCATTGGAAGCCGCTCTGGCGCCAGCGCAGGCTGGTGTGCAGCAGGCTCAGCTTGTCACGCCAGCGCCACCCCTTGGCGGACAGGACACCGGCCAGCAGGTTGAACGGTACTGGGCCGGTCGGGATCCTCAGGCCGGTGCCATCGGGGTAGACCAGTGACAGGGGCAGGCGCAGCAGCGCTGTGGCGGGGTCGACGCCCACGGTGCGCATCAGCGCCAGGGTGTCGCGGTAGGCACCAATCAGGATGTGCTGGCCGTTGTCGAGCGTGACCGGCGTGCCGTCGGGCAGGGTGGTTGGCAGGGCGCGGGCACGGCCCCCCAGCGTGCGTGCGGACTCGAAGACAGTGACGGCATGGCCAGCTTGTGTGGCGGCCACGGCAGTGGCCAGACCAGCCCAGCCTGCGCCAACAACTGCAACTCTCACAGGCATGCCGGCGCGCCGGGCCGCCGCAAGCAAGGTACGGCCCCCTCCGGGCGCAGGAAGCCACACGCAGCAGGCGACCTAGGGGGCAAGCTCACAGTCGTCCCAACGCCTGCACTTTCCACGCCAGCCAGAACTTGCGCAGCGGTGTCAGGCTGACGCGCTGGTGCAGCACCTGGAAGCCGTCACGCTCGATCTCGCGCAGCAGGGTCCGGTAGATGCTGGCCATCATCAGCCCAGGTTTCTGGGTACGCCGGTCGGCCGCTGGCAGCAACTGCAGGGCCTCGTCGTACAGGCTGTGGGCGCGCTGGGCCTGGAACTGCATCAGCGCGGCGAAGCGGTCGGAGTAGCTGCGTTGCAGAATCTCACTGGCTTTCACGTCGAAGCGCTGCAGTTCATTGACAGGCAGGTAGATTCGGCCACGCAACGCGTCTTCTCCCACGTCGCGAATGATGTTGGTGAGCTGGAATGCCTGGCCCATGCGGTGGGCATAGGCGGTGGTAGCTGGGTCGGTCTGGCCGAAGATGTGCGCAGCCACCTCGCCCACCACACCGGCCACCAGATGGCAGTAGCGCTGCAGGCCAGGATAGTCGAGGTAGCGCGTTTGCGCGAGGTCCATCTGGCAGCCCTCGATGACGGCCTGCAGGTGGTGTTGCTCGATGCGGTGGCTGGCAGCGAGCGGCATCAACGCCTGCATCACCGGGTGGCTGGGCTGCCCGGCAAACGCCTTGGCCACTTCGGTCTGCCACCACGCGAGTTTGGTCTGCGCCACGCCCACGTCGACCATGTCGTCCACCACGTCATCGACTTCGCGACAGAAGGCGTAGAAAGCAGTGATGGCTGCGCGCCGCGGCTTGGGTAGAAACAGGAAGGCGTAGTAGAAGCTGCTGCCGGAGGCGGCGGCTTTTTCCTGCACGTATTGCTCAGGGGTCATGGTCCGATTGTCTCCGACGCACAACGCCCAGTCACATCGTCAGGCAACGCCACAGCAGGCGCGGAAGATCGGCGCGGCCCACGGTGGGGCGCGTCTCCAGCGTGCGGCAACCTGCGGCCTCGATCTTGTCGAGGATGGCCATGCCGCCCTGGGTAACGAGGCGAAGCTCCCAACCGGCTCGCCCTGGCACTTTTTTTGGTAGTTTCATACCTTTTTGCATGTAAACCCTTGTGAAGTCTACCTGTGCAGCTATCAATTTAAGAGTATTCGGTGTGCTGTGCAAGAGCGCCAGGCCGCTTCGCGACACACCGTAGGCCGCACAGGCGTCGTCGGGCAGGTAGTGGCGGCCACGCGGTATGTCCACCCGCAGGTCCTGCCAGAAGTTGGCCAGCTGCAGGGCGGTGCAGATGTGGTCGCTCTCGCTGAGCGACGTGGCGTCGGTGATGCCATAGAGGTGCAGCAGCAGCCGACCCACCGGGTTGGCCGAGCGGCGGCAGTAATCCAGCAGCTCGGCGCGGTCGGCGTAAGTGGCGGCGTCCCGGGTTTTGCGCACGTCCTGCTCGAACGCGCTGAGCAGGTCTTCCAGCAGGGACAAAGGGAGCTGGAAATCGGCAATGGCTCTGCCCAACGGCGTGAACACCGGCGCCCACCGGGCAGAAGGCGGTTGGCCGGTGGCCACGGTATGCAGGTCGTCGCGGAACGCGGCGAGGTCGTCCAGCCGCACGGCGGCCGTGGCATCGCCTTCGTCGGCAATGTCGTCAGCAGTGCGTGCAAACCAGTAAATGGCGGTGATCGCCGGCCGCAGGCGGGGCGGGCACAGCCACGATGCAACCGGGAAGTTTTCGTAGTGGTCCACCGCCATCAGCCGGCTTCCAGCGTTGCAGGGCGGAGGGCAAAGAAGTGCATGGCCTGAGTTTAGAACCTGAAGGTGACACACCGCGGTTACCCATGTGACGGCCTGTTGGGCGCCGTTGCCGTAAGCTCCGCGGCACCGACAACCACACCAAGGTATTTTTCATGGGACTCACCATCCACGGTATCGCGACCTCGCGCGCCATTCGCCCGCTGTGGGCTGCTTCCGAACTTCAACTGCCATTCGTCCATGTGCCTACGCCGTTCCTTCGCGGCGCCACCCGCACACCGGAGTTTCTTGCGCTCAACCCCAATGGCCACATTCCGGTGCTGGTCGACGACACACCCGACGGCGAGGTGACGGTTTGGGAGTCAATGGCATGTGCGCTCTACATTGCCCGCCAGTACGGCGCCCACAACGGCGTTGACATGTCACCCGCCAACGCCCGTGAAGAGGCCGAGGCGCTGCGCTGGAGTTTCTGGACTGTGAGCGAACTGGAAAAAGACGCACTGACGGTGCTGATGCACCGTCTGGCCATGCCACCCGACCAACGCAAGCCGGAATTGGCCGAAGCCGCTGAAAAGCGCCTGCCCAAGCCATTGGCCATCATTGAGCAGCACCTTCAGCAAGCCCAGGCCAAGGGGCAGGCTTTTCTGGCGGGCGACCGTTTCACCGTGGCCGACTTATGCCTGGCCAGCGTGGCCGGCTGGGTGCGACCGGCGCGCGACTTGCTGGCCACCTACCCGCTGACCAAAGACTGGCTAAAGACCTGTTTGGCGCGCGAGGCTTACGCCAAGTGGCAGTGACATTGGCGTGACAGCGTCACACCGTTGTCACGCCGGGTCGGGATGATCCCGGGTTTCCCTACGGAGACTTCCATGACCCGCATTGATCCCGGCTGGCCGGCCCAGTTGGTCCGCCGCCACCCGCGCAAAGCCTTCTGCGCTTTGATCGCTGCTTTCGCTCTGGCCGCCTGTGGCGGCGGTGGTGGCAGCAACCCCGATCCAACACCCACCGGCCTGACGCTGGAGGTGCTGGGCCGGTACCAAAACACCGGTGTGAATGAAACGACCGGCGTGACCGCCGCCGAGATCCCGGCCTACGACCCGGCCAGCCGACGTCTGTTTGTGGTCAACGCCACCGTGGGCGATGTGGACGTGCTCAACCTGAGCAACCCGGCTTCGCCGGCCTTGGTGGGCAAGATCAACATCTCCGCGTTGGGCGGCAGTGCCAATGGCGTGGCGGTGGCCCGCGGTATCGTGGCTGTCGCGGTCGAGGCCACGGTCAAGACCAGCCCCGGCGTGGTCGCGTTTTACCGCGCGTCCGACCTGAGCCTGATTCAGACCGTGACCGTGGGCGCTTTGCCCGACATGGTCACCTTCACACCCGACGGCACCCGCCTGTTGGTGGCCAACGAGGGTGAGCCGAACAGCTATGGCCAGGCCGACTCGGTCGACCCGGAAGGCTCGGTCAGCATCGTGACCCTGACCGCCAGCGGCCCCTACACCGTGGCCACTGCAGACTTCCGC
>CAZANT010000022.1:0-15794 GCA_964486575.1 uncultured Burkholderiaceae bacterium
CCCGGAACCCGCACAAGAGCCAGCACTGGAGGACCAGGTACTGCAAGCTGCCCGAGCCGCCATTCCCGCAGGCCTGCTGGCCCGGCTTCAACAGGCCGAGTTGCAACGCCAGCGGGGGGGCACGGCGGGCAAGGCGGGGGCGCTGCAATCCGGCGGGCTTCGGGGTCGTCCTGCGGGGGTGCGTGCCGGTACGCCCGACCACCGCGTCCGCTTGAATGTGATCGAAACCCTGCGTGCCGCCGCGCCCTGGCAACGACTGCGCCAGGCTCAGCGCGCGCAATCGCCTGGACCCACACCGGAACGGCGGGTGGAGGTACGATCGCAGGACTTCCGGGTCACGCACAACAAACAACGCACCGCCACCACCACACTGTTCGTGGTGGACGCGTCGGGCTCGGCGGCGCTGACACGGCTGGCCGAGACCAAGGGCGCGGTGGAGCTGCTGCTGGCCGACTGCTATGTGCGGCGCGACCGGGTGGCTGTGCTGGCCTTTCGGGGCACCACCTGTGAACTGCTGCTGCCGCCGACCCGCTCGCTGGTGCGGGCCAAGCGGAGTCTGGCGGGATTGCCCGGCGGGGGCGGTACGCCATTGGCGCAGGCGATCGAAACTGTCACCCGGCTGGCGTTGGCCATCCAGAAAAAAGGCGAGACGCCCGTCATCGTGCTGCTGACCGACGGCATGGCCAACGTCAACCGCCTCGGTCGGCCCGGGCGGGCCGAAGCCTTGCAGGACGCGCTGGCGTCGGCAGCAGAGTTGCGCGCCACTGGCATGACGGTGTTGCTGGTCGACACCTCTCCCCGGTCGCAACCTCAGGCCCAGGCCTTGGCCAGCGCCATGCGGGCGGTCTATTTGCCGCTGCCCTACGCCGGCCCGGTGGCGCTCTCGGAAGCCGTCAAGGCCACGACGGCAGGTCTGGCCCCCAGCCGCTGAGCTCGCCGCGTGTGCTGGCCAGGCGCAACGCCTGCAGCAGCAATGCCGCGGCCCGATCAGGCTGGGCCTCATGCAGCACGTGCCCCCCCTCCCACCGGACCACATCGGCCTCGGGGTAGGAAGTCGCCAAGACGCGGCGCAAACGGTGCTCCGGCACCCAGGTGTCCTGAGCCCCGAGCACGAACAGCAGGGGCATTCGCAGTGAGGCGGCCGCCGCATTGACCGCTGGCAGATCGGCGCCTGCCATGAAACCCATGGTGCCACGCACATGCGCCGGGTTGCTGAACAGGGTTTCGTAACAACGCCGCTGGGCCACGGGCACCACCGACTGTGTCGAGGCCAGCATGCGCTCAATCAGCGAGCCTTTGGCCGCGCGCTTGGCGAGTTGTGTGGCCACCAGCGACGAGGTGGCCAGTGGCGACACCAGTGGGGCCATGAACTGGGTGTACAGCGCTGGTGGCGGTACCAGCGAAGGGTTGAATCCCACGATGGCCTGTGGAGGCTGTGCCGTTGACAGCGCCCAGCGCAAAGCCAACGCCGCCCCCGCGGAGTGACCGACCACCAGCACAGGCGCGCCCAAACCCAGTGTCGACAGCAATGCGTCGAGTTCGTGGGCAATCTGCGGTAGTTTCAGTTGATCCAGCGCCGCGCCGGTGGTGAAGCCGTGCCCGGGCAAGTCCACCGCCAGCACGGTGGCGTGCGGCAGCAATGCGGGCATCGTGTCGGCCCAGGAATGGGCGGACGCGCCCGTGCCGTGCAGCAACAGCACCAGTGGGCCAGACCCGCCAAGCTGCACATGCCATTGGAGCGCGCCAACGCTGAACCGGCGGCTCAGGGCCCGGTGGGGCCAGTGGGCAGGCAATTCGGACGGTACGTCGAAGACAGGCTCGGACATGGTGGCGGCTGGGCAACTGGCAATGGGTCAAAACAGGCCGATACAAATTTGCCGCCTGGGCCGCCTATCGTATGCGCACAACGGCATGGCACCGCCTACAATGGGATCGTCGGTGTACCGGAAGCGCTTGACCCTGCGTGCAGTGAATTTTCCTGCCGCTACCACGGGAGACTCCAGTTGAATACCGGGCCAGCAGAGACCGACAGGCTCAATGCACTGTCCAACTTGAGTCAGGAACTGGCACAGACTTTCGTGTCCATCGCCAGTGACATTGCGCTCGTGATGGACGCTGATGGCACGATTCGCAACGTGGCGCTCGGCACCACCCCCCTGACTTCACAGGCCGACCACTGGGTCGGCAAGCCCTGGGCCGACACCGTCACCCCAGACACCCGCGGCAAGATCGAACGGCTGCTCCAGGAAGTCAGCAGCTCGGGTGTCTCGCGGCGCAGCGAAGTCAACCACACCTCTTCCACCGGCCCAGGCATCCCGGTCTCCTACGCGGCCATACGTCTGGGCGACACGGGTCCAGTGTTGGCAGTGGGCCGCGACCTGCGGGCGATTGCGGCCATACAACAGCGCTTTGTGGAATCCCAGCAGGAGCTGGAGCGCGACTACTGGAAGCTGCGTCAGGCCGAAGCCCGCTACAAGCTGCTGTTCCAGGTAGCCAACGACGCGGTGCTGGTGCTCGACTCGCACACGCTGCATACGCTGGAAGCCAACGACGCCGCGCAGCACCTGCTGGGCCACCCAGCCAGCACGCTCACCAGCCAGCCGCTGACGCATTGGCTGGACGGCACGTCTCGCGCGGCGGTGGACCAACTTCTGGACACCACGCGCGCCACCGGTCGCCCGGCGGAGGTGCGTGCCAAAGTGGCCCGCTCGCAGACCCTGATTGAGCTCACGGCCACCCCGGTGCGCGGCGACGGAACCCTGTTGCTGCTGGTGCGCGCGCGCCAGGCCAACAGCCCGCCGAATGCGCCCGACCACCACCGACAGCTGGCCCACTTGGTTGAGCGCACACGGGATGCGGTGGTCATTACCGACGCCAGCGGCCGCATCCTGATGGCCAACCCGGCCTTCATGGCCTTGTGCCAGTTGCCGTCCGAAACCCAAGCGCGCGGACACTCCTTGGGTGAGTGGCTAGGGCAGGCGGAACTGGCGTGGTTGCTCACTGCGGTGCGAAACGACGGCATGGCCTCCCGCACCAGCGCCGCACTTCATGATGCTCAGAGCGAGCCCCAGGGACTGGAGGTGTCAGCCACCCTGTTGCCGGATGGCGATCAGGAATGCATAGGCTTCACCCTGCGCCCGACGAGGCAAAAGGTCCCGGACACGACCGATGCGTTCGCGGATCTGGCCCGTGCCATTGAACGCCTGGGCACCCAGGTCGGCCAAGTACAACTGACCGATTTGCTGATTGAAGCCTCCAAGATCGCTGAGCGCCACATCATCAAAACCGCGGTGGCCAAAACCACGGGGGACATTGCCGCCGCCGCCACTTTGCTTGGCATTGAGCGCGACAGCCTGGTGCTGCGCTTGTACCGCGTGGGGCTGTCTCACCGCGGTACGGGTATCGACGATGTGCCCCCCAGCTTGTTTAACTGACAACTCCCCACACCGTGTCCCACAGCCCCGCATTTGGTCGTGCCGACCTGTCCAACTGCGAACGTGAGCTGATTCACCTTGCAGGCTCAGTCCAACCGCATGGCGTGATGCTGGTGTTGCAGGAACCAGAGCTCACCGTCCTGCAGGCCAGTGAGAGCGTCACCCGTTTGCTGGGCCATTCGGTCGCGGATCTGCTCGGCCAGAACGTTGCCGCCATCTGCACCGACCTGGCCACCTGCCTGAAGGCCTTGACGGCAACAGCGCAGTTCACCACAGCGCTGCCCTGGCAATGCAGCGTCACCGTACCCAACGGCCGCTTGCGTCTCGAAGGCCTGGCCCACCGGGCCGACGGCGGTTTGGTGGTGGAAATGGAGTGCATCCCCCCCGAGCCGATCCCTGGTGACCCGCCGTGCGTGACGCTGGGCAAAGCGTCGTTGCTGGCGCGCGTGCAAACCATGGTGGAACGCTTCAGCCACGCCTCCAACATCGGTGTGCTGTCCGACGCGGTGGTGCAGAGCGTGCGTGACATGACCGGCTACGACCGGGTCATGGTCTACAAGTTCGACCCCGACGGCCACGGCAAGATCATTGCCGAGGCACGCGACCCCCGGCTCGACTCCCTGCTCGGGCACCACTACCCGGCCTCCGACATACCGCAGCGCGCACGTGAGCTGTACATGCGCAACCGGGTACGGGTGCTGGTAGATGTGCACTACACACCGTCGCCGCTGCAGCCGCGCCTGTCGCCGCTGACCGGCGGAGAACTCGACATGTCACAGTCTTACCTGCGCAGCATGTCGCCCTTGCACCTGCAATACCTGAAGAACATGGGTGTGACCGCCACGCTCGTGGTGTCGCTGGTGCACGAGGGTCGTTTGTGGGGGCTGATCGCCGCCCACCACTACGCGCCGCGCAACCTGAGCTTTGCCATTCGATCCGCCTGTGAGTTGCTGGCCGAAGTGATCTCGACGCGGATTGCCGCCATCGAAAACTACGCCCATGCGCAGGTGGCATTGCTCGTGCGCCGCCTGGAGCAACGCCTGATTGAGGCCACATCCACCGAAGGCGACTGGCGGCAGGCCCTGTTCCGCAACCCGCGCACCCTGCTCCAGCCGCTGGAAGCCACCGGCGCTGCGCTGTTTTACGACGGCGACGTGCTCACCACCGGCGAAGTGCCATCCACACCCGAGTTGCGGGCGCTGATGCGGTGGGTGGACGACCAGCCCGCCACGCCACTGTTCAGTTGTTCGTCGGTCTCGCGCGAGAACGCCAGCCTGACGTCACTCACCCCTGTGGCCAGTGGCGTGCTGGCGATCAAGCTGTCGATAGACCGGCCGGATTACCTGATGTGGTTCCGTAAGGAGCAGCTGCTGACCGTGACCTGGGCCGGTGACCCGACGAAGCCAGTGATCGGCGACGACCCGATGGACCTGTCCCCACGGCGCTCGTTCGCGGCGTGGTCGGAGATCGTGCGTGGCACCGCCCTGCCCTGGTCCAGCGCCGAACTGATGCTGGCGCGTGCGGTGGGCAATGCGCTGTGCGACATCGTCCTGCAGGTACACGCGGTGCGTTTTCTGATTGCCCAGCATCAGCTGGAAAAAACCCGGACCATGGTGGCCAGCGCCAGCGAGCCGGTGTTGCTGTGCAACCACCGGGGGGAGGTGCTGTACCGGAACACCGCTTTCAACACCCTCTCCAGCAGCAATGCGCAGCCCCTGACAACACTCGACGACATCGCCGCACTGTTCACCGACGCGCCGCAGGCGGCACACATGATCGCTGCCATGCAACGCTCGCACCAGCCGTGGCGCGGTGAGATGGTGCTCACCCACAGCCAAACACCGGTGCGGGTCCGCGCCGATGTGGTGCCCGCCCGCGACGGCGCGGTGCTGGGGCTGGTCTTCATTCTGACCGACCTCACGGACCTGAAACGCACTGAAGCGGCACGTCGCCATCTGGAGGCCTCGCTGTCCATGGCCACATCGGTGGATTTACCGCTCAGCAACGCCGGTGCGGTGGTGGAGCCAGACACCTTGATCAACGCCATCTTGACCAACGCCAGTCTGGCAGCCATGGACATTACCGACGCGGCAGGCACGTCGTTTGCGCCGATGTTGGAAGAGCTGGAGCAATCCACCCAACGGGCGGCTCGGCTCTACCTGCAGCTTCGCAACCTGAACGACAACGTCTGACTCTGTCCCCGGTACTCAGGTCACGACCAGCTCTTCGAACAACTCAATGTGGCGATCGAACGCACCGGCGGCTTCGGATACCACCCGGTCGCAAGCGGCTCCGTCCAGAGGCAGCAGATCGAGACCAGCGCGAAACTTCTGCAGGTGGGCGCCCACCTCGGCCGGGGTCCCAAAGCGGTAGAACTCAACGCCCATTTCACCGCTGAGTCCGAGGCTGCGGGCAACGATCTCGCCCAGCATCTGGCCCCCACTCAGGTCGCCCAGGTAACGGGTATAGGCATGGGCCACCAGACCTTCGGGCTGGTGGTCAGTGAGGTGCTGCAATCGGGCCACGTAGGCGTGGGTGGCGGGACACAGACCGTGGGTCTCGGTCGGCGCTCCGGGCGCCAGCACCTGAAGGTCCGCGCGCAAGGCCAGCACACGAAACAGTGCGGGGAAACAAATCGGTGCCACGTGGGGGTGGTCGGCGTGCTGGGTCAGACCGGCTTCCAGCGCAGCGTAGATTGCATGCAGATTCAGCAGCAGGCGGACGTAGGCGCCTCGGTCCATCCGCCCTTGCAACAGCGCAGGCATGATGCCCGCCCGCTCGGCCTGTGCGTGGCGGCTGCGGGTTTCGGCACGCAAACGCGCCGCCAGCGTGGGTACGGTCGTCATGCGTCGCTCGCAGCGCGAAGGGTGGCGGTGGCGTGCTGGGTCAGATGATCCTCTCCTTCTTGGAGTGAATGGTAGCGAAAGGTCTCGGCCGCAGGCGGCAGCAGGCTCGACAGCCGGTGCGCCACGTTCCACGCGTGCATCTTTGGCGTGTCGCACACATCGACCACCCGCCGACCACCCGCAGCGGACCATGGCGCGTTGCCAGCTCCCGACTGTGCGGCAAGGGAAGCCCAGCGTCATTGCACAGAAGCGCAGTCGGCTTGTGCCGGTGGACACCTTGGCCAGGCGTCAGTGCCGAACGGAATCCGTCGGAAAGTCGTCGCCAAATGCTATCAAATAAATAGCAATGCTTCGAGTTTTCCGTAGGGCCACAGGCCGATTTGGCTTATAAATCCCCAAAACCGCGTTTTCGGGACCGTCAAGGCGCTTCCCGGGCCACCTGCAACGCCACAGATGGGCTGCCCACCGGTACCACCGTCGCGGTGGCGTACAAATCGCCCGGCTGCGGCATTGCGTCGCCCGAGCGTGAAATCCGGGCCGACACCTGCACCTGCCCGAAGCCCGACAGCTTGGCGTTGGGCGACATGGCCATGCTGTCATCGAGCCTGAACCGTACCGGCCACGAACCCGCGTTGCGCCGGTCCACCGCCAGCGGCATGCGCTGCACCACACCGTCGGGCCCGACGCCTCGCGCCACGATGAACAGCGTGTCGGTCGGCAGCACCTGGTTGGCCAAACCGGCTGCCAGCGTCACGTTGCCCGCCACCGAAGTGGCCGAGGTCACCGGCGCATTGGCGCCGCTGGTGGTTGATGTCAACGCGCCATTCACGCCGTCCAGGTTGCGCGCCATGCCCAGAGCAAAGCTGCTGCCGGCCGGGGCCAGAGCCAACGCCTTGGCCCAATGGGTCCGGGCCGTGGCCAGGTCGTGGCGCTCATAGGCGGCGCTGCCAGCCAGCGCCAGGGCTTTGAGGTTGTTGGGCGCCACTTTCAGCGCGCGGGCGATCAGCCGTTCGGGCTCACCCCGCGCGTCGTTGCCCTGCGCAATCGCCAGCACGTCGGCGTAGTCGGCCAGCAACTGCGCGTCGTTGGGCGCCAGTTCCACCGCACGGCTGTACGCCCTGCTGGACTCGGGAAAACGCTGCAACGCGCCCAGCGACCGGGCCAGCATGGTCCAGCCTGCCAGGTCGCCGGGGGAGGAGGCCATGCGCTGCGCCAGCCGCTCCACCATCTGCTCCACCTCGTCCATCCCGCTGGTGGCTTCTGCCGCGACGGGCTCGGGCAGCTTCCACACCTCGGTGTTGCCCACATTGATATACAGCGCTGCGGCAGCCAGAGGAAGTCCCAGGGCCAACACGAGCGCGGTGGTGGTGGCCGGGCTGAGATTGGTCTGGCACGGCGCAGCGCGAGTTTCTTCCAGCACGCGCCGCTCGAGTTCTCGCTGGGCGAGTTGGCGCTGCGCCGGCGTCAGGTGGTCGTTGGCCTGTTCGGTCTGCAGTTCCTGAAACTGCTGCTGCAAGATGCCGAGGTTGGTTTGGGCCTGTGTGCCCAAACCGGGCGGGTGATGTCGCCGCAACAGCGGCGGCAGCAAGAACGCCAAGGTGAGCGCCACCATCGCCACGGCACAAATTACAAAGCTGGTCACTGCGCCTCCTTTCGCAACAAACGCTGGGCCAGCGCCGCATCTTCGGCGGTCAAGGCGGGCACCTCAGCCAGTTGACCGCTGCGGCTCGCCAGCGTGCGCCGCAAGGCCACGGCCGCCACCAGAAGCAACAGAAACGGCCCGGCCCAAAGCAGCCAAGTGGTCACCTTGACCGGCGGGCGGTACAGCACAAAGTCGCCGTACCGCTCAACCATGAAGTCGTGAATCTGCTGCTCGGAGCGGCCCTGCTTGAGCTGTTTGCGCACCTGGTCGCGCAGGTCAATCGCCAGGGACGACTGCGAGGCAGCAATGGTTTCGTTCTGGCACACCAGGCAGCGCAGGTCACGCGAGATCTCCTGCACCTGCGCCTCCAGTGCCGGGTCGGCCGACACGGGCAGGGCCTCTTTGGCGTGGAGCATGGCGGCAAGGCCCAGCGCAATACACACCACCCCGGTGTTGACCAGGAATCTACGCACGGAGCCTCCGTACCAGCGGCAGAATGGTTTTTTCCAATACCTCCACCGTCAACGGTCCGACTTGCTTGTGGCGGATCACGCCCTGCTGGTCGATCACAAAGGTTTCGGGTGTGCCGTAGACCCCGTAGTCCAGCCCCACCAGTCCTTTCGGGTCGTACATTGTGGCCTGGTACGGGTTGCCAAAACGCTCCAGCCAGACCAGGGCGTCGGAACGCTGGTCTTTGTAGTTCAGACCATAAATGGGCACCCGCGCGCTGCGTGCCAAATCCACCAGCACCGGGTGCTCGAGCCGGCAGCTGGTGCACCAAGACGCCCAGACATTGAGCAACCAGACCTGGCCTCGCAGGGCCTCCGGCCCCAGCGTTTGGTCTGGCTGATGCAACTGGGGCAGGTTGAACGCAGGCGCCGGCTTGTTCATCAAGGGGGACGGCACCTCGCGGGGGTTGAGTTGCAGACCCACCCCCAGCAACAGCGCCAGCGCCACAAACACCACCAGTGGTAGGACGGCGCGCTTCACCGCACGCCCTCCGGCAAGGGTGTGTCTACGCTCGGTTCCACGTCTGCGGGTTGGCGCTGAGCCTGCCGCGCCCGGTAGCGCCGGTCGCTTACCGCCAGCAGTCCCCCCAATGCCATGAAGACACAGCCGCCCCAGATCCAGTTGATGAAGGGCTTGTGATGGACACGTACGCTCCAGGCAGTGGAACTCAACGGTGAGCCGAGTGAGACGTACAGGTCGCGGGTGAAACCACGGTCAATGGCGACCTCGGTCATCGGCATGCGGCTGACGGTGTAGAGGCGCTTTTCAGGCTCCAGCAAGGCCACAGCTTGGCCGTCTTTCTCCACCGACAGCGTGGCCCGGGCGCCAGTGAAGTTGGGGCCCTCCACTTCGCGCAACCGCTCCAGCCGGAAGGTGTAGCCACCGGCAGTGGTGGTGTCGCCCAGTTCCATGCGCAGGTCGTTTTCTGACTCGTAGCCGCGCACCAGCGTGACCCCAGCCACAAACACCGCCACGCCCAGGTGCGCCAGCAGCATGCCGTAGTAGCTGCCCGATTGCAGGGCCAAGCGACCGGGCCACTCGGCCAGCCCATGGCCTCGCAGCTTGCCAGCCAGACTGGTCAGAGTTGTGGCGGCAATCCACATCGCCATCAGCAGGCCAAAACCCACCATCGGTGTCCAGTGTCCCAGCACGAGTGGTGCCACCAGCGCGGTGGCCAGACTCACGCCACCGGCCCATCGCAGTCGGTGGGCCAGCTCCGGCAGTGTGGCCTCCTTCCAGCGGGCCAACGGGCCAACGCCCATCAGGAACAGCGCCGGTGCGATCAGCGGCACAAACACCGCTTCAAAGTAGGCCGGCCCGACGGACAACTTGCCCAGTCCCAATGCATCAATCGCCAGCGGGTACAGCGTGCCCAGCAGCACCGCCGCGGTGGCCACCAACAGCAACACGTTGTTGGTCAGCAGCAGCGACTCGCGCGACACGCCGCCAAAGCTGCCACCCATCCCCACCCGTGGCGCGCGCCAGGCGAACAAAGCGAGCGAACTGCCCACCACCAGCACCAAGAAGGCCAGAATGAAGATACCCCGAGTCGGGTCGGTGGCGAACGCATGAACCGAGCTCAGCACTCCGGAGCGCACCAGGAAGGTTCCCAACAGCGAAAGCGAAAACGCGAGGATCGCGAGCAACGCCGTCCACATCTTGAAGCCACCACGTTTTTCAGTGACTGCCAGGGAGTGGATCAGCGCGGTCCCCACCAGCCAGGGCAGAAAGGACGCGTTTTCCACCGGGTCCCAGAACCACCAGCCACCCCACCCCAGTTCGTAGTAGGCCCAGGCGCTGCCCAGCGCGATGCCCAGGCTCAGAAAACTCCAAGCTACCGTGGTCCACGGACGCGACCAACGGGCCCAGGCGCTGTCGAGTTGGCCGGCCAGCAGGGCCGCCACCGCAAAGGCAAATGCCACCGAAAACCCCACATAGCCCATGTAGAGCAGGGGCGGGTGAAACACCATGCCGGGGTCTTGCAGCAGCGGGTTGAGGTCCTGCCCGTTGGCGGCTGCAGGCAGCAGCCGCATGAACGGGTTAGAGGTGAACAGAATGAAAAGCAAAAAGCCACTGCTGATTAACCCCATGACACCCAGAATGCGGGCCACCATGGGTGTGGGCAGGTGACGGGAAAAGACCGCAACGGCCAGTGTCCATCCCGCCAGGATCAGGCTCCACAGCAGAATCGACCCCTCGTGCCCACCCCACACCGCACTGACGCGGTAAGCCAGCGGCAATGCCGTGTTGGAGTGCTGCGCCACATACTGAACAGAGAAGTCGTGGGTGACGAAGGCGTGCGTCAGCGCCGCATACGCCACCGCCACCAAAAGGGACTGGGCCCAGGCCGCAGGACGCGCCACCGCCATCCACCCTGCATGCCCGCGCTCGGCGCCCACCAATGGCAATACGCCCTGCACCAAGGTGACCAGCAGCGCCAGCACCAGAGCGAGGTTGCCAAGTTCGGGCGTCATGGCTGTTTGCCCGGTGGGGGCGCCAAGGTGGACACCGACACCGCCGGCGCACCAGCGGGGAGAGGCGTCGCATTGGCGCGGGCGATCGCGGCAGCCGCTTCGGGCGGCATGTAGTTCTCGTCGTGTTTGGCCAGCACCTGGTCGGCACGGAACACGCCGTCGGGCCCCAGCTTGCCTTGGGCCACCACACCCTTCCCTTCTTTAAACAGGTCGGGCAGGAACCCCGAGTAGGTGACCGGCACGGTCTTGGCGGTGTCGGTGACCAGAAAGTGGACGGTCAGGCCTTCGGTGCGCTGGATGCTGCCCATCTGGACCAGCCCGCCGATGCGGAAACTGCGGTCACGCGGGGCCTCCTTGGCCAAGACCTGGGTGGGACTGAAGAAAAACACCAGGTTGCTCTGGAAGGCGTTCAGCACCAGTGCCGACACGCCGCCTGCGGTCAGCAAGCCAGCCGCTACCGCCAGCAGACGTTTAGTTCTGGCCTTCATGCGCCACCTCCGTTGCACCCAGATGGCCCACCCGTTCGCCGCCGTCCAGCAGCGCCTGCCGTCGCTGCCTGAGCTGCAGCACTTCAATCAGCAGGGTCAGCGCCACCATGCCAAACGAACCCCACACGTATAAGCCATAACCACCCATGGCCACGAAGTCGGCCCAGCTGCTCCAGTTCATGCGGCCTCCGCTTCCAGCGCCAGTGTGTGGCGAACCCAACCCGTGTGGCGCTCGCGTTCCAGGATCAGGGTTCTCACCCGCGCGAGTGACACCGCAACCGCGTACATCCAGAAGGCCAGCGCCATCAATAGCATGCCCAGCAGCATCGGCGTGGCCATGCTGGGCGCGCGGGTCAGGCTGACCGAAGCGCCCTGGTGCAGGGTGTTCCACCACTGGACGGAAAAGTAAATGATCGGGATGTTGACCACCCCCACCAAGGCCAACAAGGCGGCAGCGCGGTCGGCACGGCGCGTGTCTTCAATCGCGGCGTGCAACGACATGTAGCCCATGTAGAGAAACAGCAAGATCAGCTCAGAGGTCAGACGCGCGTCCCAGACCCACCAGGCACCCCAGGTGGGCTTGCCCCACAGCGAACCGGTCCACAGCGCCAGAAACGTCATCAAGGCGCCGGTCGGTGCCAGAGCCAGGGCCATCATGGACGCCAGTCGCGCGTTGAATACCAAGCCCACTCCGGCCCAGAAAGCCATGGCCAGGTAGATCACCATCGACATCCACGCGGCCGGCACATGCACAAAGATGATGCGGTAAGACTCGCCTTGTTGTGCGTCTGTGGGCGCCAGCAGCAAGCCCACGTAAAGACCTGCAATCGCCAGAAGCGCCGCAGCCACACTGAACCCGACCACCCACCGGCCGGCCAGCGCATGAAAGCGCTGTGGCGCCGCGTATTTGAACCAGTTTCGAGACTGTTCAGCCATCGCCATTCCCTTCATTCCAGCGCAATGCGCAAGGCTGCCGCGGTGACGAACGGCGTCACGAACAAGGCCAGCAGCAAACAAGCGCCCAGCAACGAAAAATGCGCGGTTACACCCAAGCCCGCATGGCTGGCCTCGACCGCACCCGCACCAAAGATCAACACTGGAGTAACCAGCGGCAATACCAGCAGCGTGAGCAGTACACCGGCACCGCGCACACCCACAGTGAGGGCAGCCCCCACAGCTCCCACCAGACTCAGCAAGGGTGTACCGAGCAAAAGCGAGAGCCACAAAACGGCCATGGCATCCCACGACAAATCAAACTGCAATGCCAACACGGGCGATACCAGCGTTAGCAGCAACCCCGTGCACAGCCAGTGCGCCAGCACCTTGCCCAGCACCAGCAACGGCAGCGGCGTCGCGGCCAAAAGCAATTGCTCCAGCGTGCCGTCCTGGTGATCGTCGGCAAACAGACGACCCAACGACAGCATGGAGGCCAGCAAAGCGGCGACCCACAAGACACCCGGCGCCATGGTGCGGAGCAGTTCGGGCTCAGGCCCCACGCCGAGTGGGAAGAGACTGGCGACCATCACAAAGAAAAAGAGGCTGGCCAGCGTGTCAGAGCGTCGGCGCCACGCCACCCGCAGGTCGCGCACCACCACACACCGCAGGCCAAGCAGGACCCGAAAGGCGTCAGTCGGCGCGGGCCGGGTCAATGTGGTGGTGGTCATAGTGCAATTGCCACCTGGTTGAAGTGATCGTCCATCAGGGTGTCCTGGTGGCTGGTCAAGACCACCACCCCACCCCGCGCCACCTGCGCCGACACACGCGCCATGACCCACGCACTGGCGGCAGCGTCCAGCGCATTCAAAGGCTCGTCCAGCACCCAGAGCGGCTGGTCGGCACCCAGCGCCAACCGCGCCAGTGCCACGCGGCGCTTTTGCCCTTGGGACAACACCCGCACCGGCACCCGGTCCCGGCCGGACAAACCACTGTCTGCCAAGGCATTTTGGGCCTGCAGCCTGGTGCATGGGTGCCCCGCCAACGCACAGCCCGCCTGCAAATTCTCCAGCGCCGACAAGTCGTCTTTCACCGCCGCGCCGTGGCCCACGTACAGCAGCTGATGCCCCAGTTCCTCGCGCATCAGGGCCACGTTCTCACCTTCCCAGTGCACTTCACCTGCTGCAGGCGTAAGCAAGCCGCACACCATCCTCAACAGGCTGGATTTCCCTGAGCCATTGGCACCGCGTACCCTCAGCAGTTGGCCAGCACCCACCCGGACATTGACGCCCCGAAACACGGTCCGGCCACCGCGAACACAATCGAGTTGACGCAGTTCAAGCATGGACCGACCCCAGCGCCACAGTGGGCGACCAACCCGCGAACGGCCCGTTCAGCTGCACCGTCGCCCAGTTCAGCGCGCCGGCAAATGCCACCCACAACAAGTAGGGCAACAACAAGCCAGCGGCTTTGCGGCTGTCGCGCGCCACATAGAGCATCAGACAGGCAATGGACAGCCACAGCGCGACCACCTCCACCATGGCCCAGTCGGGCCGCTTCAACCGGAAATACAACAGGCTCCACAACACATTCAGAAACCCGTTGAGCGCAAACAAGGCCAGAAGCCACTCGCGCCGGATGCGGCTGGCAGTACGGCGCCATGCCACCGCACCCGAAGCAGCTGCGAGCGCAAAAATCAATGTCCAAGCCGGGCCGAAAAGCCAGTCTGGCGGCTTCCACGCCGGCTGTTTCAGTTGCTGGTACCACGGCCCCACATCGGTCATCAGTCCGCCCAGCACCGCCACGCCCATGGCGGCCGCCGCAGCCACCCACACTGGCTTGGTGTTGTTCATTCGGCGCCCCTAGACACGCGCCAGGCCCAGCAGGTGGGCCATGTCTTTCACGAAAATACGCAGGTGCGCCATGGGTTTCTTGCGGACCAGCTTTTTGTTCATGTAGGACTCAAAGGTGAGTTGCTGCACATCTTTGTCCTTGCAGATGCTGACGAAACGTTCGCGCCGCCTTTCGCTGCCATACCAGAACCACTGCATGACACCCAGGACCAGAAACACCGTTCCGTGCAATTTCATGAAGCGCTTGCGGGCCAGTTTCAGCGAGCTGGCGTCGCCTGTTTGCAACAGGCCATGTACCGCTTCCGCGGCCAACTGACCGCTGCACATCGCGTAATAAATGCCCTCGCCTGATGCTGGCGCGACCACACCGGCCGCATCCCCGGCCAACACCACATCCCGGCCGTTGTCCCAGCGCTTGAGCGGTCGCATCGGCAGCGGCGCACCTTCCCGGCGCAGCACCTCACCCCCCTCCAGACCGGCGATGCGCCGCAGGTCACCGACCGCTCCGCGCAGCGAAAAGCCTTTGTCCGCGCTGCCAGTGCCGACACTCAAGGTATCGCCATGGGGAAAGACCCATCCGTAAAAGTCGGGCGACAGCTTGCCGTTGTAGAACACATCACAACGCGATCCGTCATACCCGACGGGTTTGACCTTGGGCGCACGGATGATCTCGTGATACGCAAAACAGTAGTCGCTGCGCTCGGCACCCGGCACCGCAGCCGCTCGCCCCACCGCCGACTTGGCCCCATCAGCGCCCACCACCGCACGGGCACGCACCGATTCAGGGTGGGCATCTTTGTGGCCTGCGCGCATGCGGGCGGCGTAATGCACGACACTGAGTCCATCGGCGTCGCGCGTCAGCCGCTCGAAAGTACCGATGCGGCGCAGTGCGCCGGCCTCAGCGGCCCTCACACGCAGCCATTCGTCAAACTGGTCGCGATCCACCATGCCCACAAAACCGTTCTCGATCGGTATGTCCACCCGCACTGACGACGGCGCCACCATGCGGGCCGATGAGGCCTTGGCCACCAGCAGGTGGTCAGGAATCTCGAAGTCCTTGATCAAGCGAGGCGGAATGGCACCGCCACAGGGCTTCACGCGCCCCGCACGGTCCAACAACATCACCGAGTAGCCGCGTCGGGCCAAATCCCGCGCGGCGGTGGCACCGGCAGGGCCACCGCCCACCACCACCACGTCAAGGGTTTCTATCGTCATGGGTGCGCTCCTGATTTCATGTTGGGCACCAGACCCGCCCTCTGGCCGGCGCGCTGGCCTGACGAAGCCGCCAGCGGCATGCCAATCCGGGTCGCCAAGACAGCAGACGCCAAAAACATCAGGGCCTCAAGGCTGAACACGGCGGTGTAGGCCAGGTTAGGCTGGCCGATCAACCAGCGCGCCACGTCGCTGGCCGCTGTGCCCGTCAACCCGCCCAGACCAAAGGCGAGGGCCTGGGAAGCGCCCCACAGGCCCATGCGCACGCCTTCGCGCGAAGTCCGTCCTTCACCTGCAAGCCGCATCATCGAACCAATGGCAGCAATCGAGAAGGCGCCATTGGCTACGCCGAGCAGAAATACATTGAATTTGAAGGGCCAAGCCGTTCCCGCCAAGCCGGAC